>NZ_JAJDMJ010000022.1:0-59261 GCF_020593585.1 Blautia sp. DFI.6.71 | reverse complement strand
TTTGGCATATTCATGCCAAAACACCTCGCGGAATAGTGGTGTGTGAACAGTAACCTCCGTTCCCAGTAACAAGTTTTACTATAATGATTCACTATTGACAAAACAGCCTCCTGCCTATATAATCAGAAATGCGCAGCCGGGGAGATAGCGGTGCCCTGTACCTGCAATCCGCTACAGCAGGGGTGATGCCAATCCGAGGCTTGTCTCCTGTGGAGCTGCCCTCTATAAGTGGCGTTGACGTTTGGGTCTTACGCAACAGGAATCTGTGAACCGTGTCAGGACAGGAATGTAGCAGCACTAAGCAGAAGCTCTTGTGTGCCGTAAGGGTGCCTGGGCTGAGTTAACTGTAGAGGTAACGTCTGTGGGACCATTCCGAAGTGCGGCGCGCAAAAAAAGAATATTCATGATGCAGCTCATCATATAAAAAAGCATTCAGAATTTTATCTGTTGATAATTTTCTGAATGCTTTTCTTATTTTTGTGGTTTACAAAAGTCGATATATTAACAGAAGCAGGAAAGAGCCTTATACAATTTCCATCAGATAAAGAATAATTAATCCTCTACTGCCTGTACCTGACTTTTGTTCTTATATTTCTTCATTACATGAAAATAATAAGGAATCAGTGGGATCAGTGCGGCGATCCATGCGGTCGGGTCAGCCATACAGACACCGGCAAAAGAAGTATGTCCCGCAATCAATACGACAATTCCGGTTCTCGCCACCAGTTCAAATACCCCGCCAAGCATTGGTACAAGTCCATATCCCATTCCCTGCAGAGTATTTCGATAGAGGAAAATACTTCCGAGAAACGGATATGCCCAGAATACTGTCCGGAAATAAGTAACAGACACATTTACTACGTCCTGTTCCGATGGATCTACGAAAAGATATGTCAGATATTTTCCGAAGAAAAACATCAGGAACATAACAAAAACGCTCCATCCCAGGACCATCATCTGCGTGTAACGGACTCCCTGTTTCACACGATCCATTTTTCCTGCGCCCCTGTTCTGACCTACATAGGTTGCTATAGTTGCACCAAAGGCTGTAAATACTGTGGCAAAAATATTCTGGATCTTACCGGCAGCAGAGAATCCGGCCATATGTACAGGTCCGTAAATATTGACCGCACTCTGTACAATAATGGTTCCGATTGCTGTAATCGAAAACTGCAGTCCCATAGGAATTCCAAGCTTCAGAAGTCTGCCGAAACTGTCCCAGCATATCTCAAAATCCTTCCGTTCCAGATGAAGGATTGGAAATCTTTTTACAATATAAATCAGGCAGCACACTGCCGAAATTCCCTGTGCGATCACTGTGGCATATCCGCATCCTTCTACACCCATTCCAAAGACTACAATAAAAACTACATCCAGAATAACATTGATCACAGCCGAAATGATCAGGAAATACAATGGCGACTTGGAGTCACCCAGCGCACGCAGGAAAGCCGCAAGCGCATTATATGCACCTGTGATAATAAGACCTGCATAAATAATTCCCATATATGCAGTTACATCACCAAATACCTCTTCCGGCGAATTCATCAGATGCAGGATTGGTTTGTTCGCAAGACTGAATCCTATGGTCATGACAATGGAAAATGCAGCCATAAGGTAAATGGACATGGCAACATAATGGCGCATCCTGTCAAACTTTTTCGCTCCGAACATCTGGGCTACGATAATCGCAAATCCACTGCTGAGTCCATTCAGCCAGCCGGTCACAAAAAACATCAGTGAACCGGTGCTTCCGATAGCTGCAAGGGCATTTACTCCGATAAATTTTCCGGCAACAATGGAATCTGCAATATTATAAAACTGCTGAAAAAGATTTCCCAGGCACATTGGGATCATAAATTTTATTATCAGACTCACCGGACTGCCGACGGTCATGTCGTTTGTTGTATCTTTTTTCATTCTTTTTATTCGCCTCTTTTTATTTCTGCCTGTAACATTACTTCTGTTATTTTTATTACTCTTATTGCCTTTAAGATTCTTCCTGTTTTTGTCTGTCTTTTACTTTTATTATTCCGGTTCTCCCTCCGGATTTTCCTGTGCAGCTTTAAGGGCTGCCTTTTCCTGCTTCTTTTTCTCACGAAGCTTTCTGAAAAACTCAGATAACATAGAAGAACATTCCTCTTCCAGAACTCCCTGTGTAATCTTTACCTGATGATTAAATCCATCCACCTGTAAAAGATTCATCACAGAACCTGCGCAGCCCGCTTTGGCATTCATACAGCCGATCACTACTTCATCTATTCTGGACTGGACAAGTGCCCCGGAACACATCTGACATGGTTCCAGCGTCACATACATAGTGCATCCCTCCAGTCTCCAGTCACCAAGTTTTTTACTGGCTTTGCGGATTGCATTCAGTTCTGCATGGGAGAGTGTATTTTTATCTGTGTTTCTTCTGTTATATCCACGTGCGATGATCTTACCCTCATGCACGATCACACAGCCGATTGGCACTTCTTCCAGAGCTTCTGCCTTCTTCGCCTGACGGATAGCTTCTTTCATAAAACGTTCCTGATCTGTCAACTTTTCTTTTCCTTTCTGCTGTTGCATCACTACCAGAATAGCAAAAAGAAAGCCTGAAAACCAATTGGTTTCAGACTTCCTATGCGTAGTCGAAGCGACGGGATTCGAACCCACGACCTCTGCGTCCCGAACGCAGCGCTCTACCAAACTGAGCCACGCTTCGTCAATGCAAGTGCTATTATATTAATAAAATCGCAGTTTGTCAATAGATTTTTTCAAATTTTTTTAATTTTTTCGAATATTTTCTTCTGATGGTCATATACATTATTGAATCTGGTTTTACGGAGGAAGGATTTTGGCTGGATATCGGCGTTTTATCGCATATGTATATGACTATGAAAGCGGAAAGAAAGGCAGCAATTGCGGATTTATTAAAGTTGAAGTAAAAGATCAGCAATGTTCTGTTGAGATTCATCTGCATTGTCCGGGGCTGCCTGAAAATGTAAAATGCAATATTTATGGATTTACACGAAAGGATGGCCTGATCAACGGAATTCTTCTGGATACCTGCGAGACAGAAAAAGAAACTGTAGAATGCCTGATCATAACAGATGCAACAGATATGAATGACTCCGGCGTTGCAATGGGTAAGTTGGGCGGAATGATCATTACTTCAGATACCGGCGGATTCTTTGGTACTGAATGGGACGATCAGCCTATACGTCCGGAGAATTTCCATGAAATAAAAGCTATGCCTGACGCAGATATTCCTGAATCTGCGAAAATCACTTCACAGAAACCCGAAGTTCCGGCAGATATGGTATTACAGGAAATGCCCGAAGAACTTGAAGATATTTCAGAAAAACCCGAAGATACCTCGCTTACAAAAGTTCCTGACGATTCTTTATCAATTGAACCGTCTGCCAACATTCCGGCTCAGGGAACATCTGATAACAAGCCAGGAACAGAGTCATCCTATATCTCAGATAATACTGTTGAAGATTCCAATAGTTCTGAAAATGCCGGCAATCCTGTCCCGGAAAGAAATGCAGAAAACAGAAAAACCTCTGCCGAATTTTCCCCCTTCTCCGATGGCGAACTGATTTCTGCATGGAAGATACACCTTGATGACCTGAAGCATTTTCCGCGGCATTACTGTGCACTGCGCAATAACCGTTTTCTCCAGTATGGGCATTATAATTTCGGATATTTGCTTTTAGGACAAAGAAATAACGGACAGTATATCCTCGGCGTTCCCGGCGTTTATAATCAGCAGGAACGCTTTATGGCAAATATGTTTGGCTTTCCTTACTTCAAAGAAAGCAGCTATATAGAGATTCCAAAAATGCGCGGCGGTTACTGGTATCGTTTAATCGATGCCCCGGATTCCCACAGATAAAATCGTCTTTTGAAGAATCTTCTGAAAATTCTGAAGTTCTTCAAAAGTATAGCTTCCATATCCAGGCCTGAGGACTCCATCTGAGTCCTTATAAGCCTGCAGATAATATTCTTTCGCTCCTGCCAGCCACCCAGCGATTTCTTCAAAATCCTTCTGCGTATGCAGTTCCCGTACTACTGTTGTTCTGAATTCATAGTCCAGATTCCCATGCAGCAGAAAATCTGCTGTCTCAAAAATACTGTCCATATCAGGCTTTTCTATTCCGGTCAGATTTCCATAGTTATCCGGACAGGCTTTGATATCCATAGCTACTTTATCGATCAGTCCGGCTTCTGCCAGATGTTTTACAATCTTCGGACGTGAGCCATTGGTGTCCAGTTTAACAGCATAGCCCAGCTCTTTGATTTTTCCCAGAAATTCCTCCAGACCATCTGACAGTGTAGGTTCCCCTCCTGAAATGCAGACCCCGTCCAGAATTCCCTTTCTTTTTTTCAAAAAAGTCAAAAGTTCCTCCTGACTGTAATCCGGCTGTTCTCCGGGAGCCACAACCAATATACCATTCTGACAGAACGGACAGCGGAAATTGCATCCACCCAGAAATATAGTACTGGCTACCTTTCCCGGATAGTCCAGCAATGTCGTTTTATTAAAGCCACAGATTCTCATTGTTTATCTCCATTCCAATTATATTTTACCGTATATAAATCTGATATATCATTTTATCATCAGGCATCTGAATCCTCAAGTTAAACCACCTATGTTATAGCAATCCGGGCAAAAATCCGAAAAAAAGAACCCTGTTTTACCAGAGTTCTTAATCACATTATTGTTTTGTTATCAGTTCAACTGATAAACCTCAGCAGACTGAAGTCCGAAGCTTAATGCTTCTGAATGGCTGTCACAATAAATATCAACATGTCCATAAGGTGTTCCCAGATCCTCTACTGTGTATACATTTCCGTTGATCAGAAGCTGTGTTCCAAAGGGTACTCCCGCCATAGCTACAGTACGTCCTGCTGTCGGAACTGTTCCGCTGGCTGTCAGGTTACCTGCTGTACCGCAGCACTGTGCACAGTTGCAATATGCAGTCAGTGTAAAGTTGCCAAGGTATTTTCCCTGACCGGAAGAACTGTCTGAGGATGCCTGGCTGTCAGATGTATCTTCTGATTCATTGCTGTCAGAGTCTCCCTCATAGAAATCTGCATCGTTCTCTTCGTATGTATCTTCATCATCAGAATCCCCTGAATCTTCAGAAGTATCCTCAGATCCTTCAGTCTCCGAAGAATCCTGACTGTCCGAAGAGTCTTCCTCATAGGAATCTGTATCTTCTTCATAATCATCAGAACTCTCTTCTGCATCCTGTTCCTGTGCCGCTGCCGCCTCTGCTTCGGCCTGTGCCTGCGCTGCCTCTCTGGCTGCTTTTTCCTCTTCTGCCTGCTGCACAAGCTGAGCAATGCTGTTATCTGCATTGTTGATTTCTGCAGTCAGTGCTGCTGCTTCTTCCTGGCTTGCGCTGATCTGGCTTACATAGGAAGAGATGTTATCACTTGTGCTTGCTGCAAGATTCTGAACTTCCTGCTGTTTTGCCGCTCTCTCTTCAAGAAGCTGATCAATAGCAGCCTTCTCTTCCTCAGCAGTTGTTTCCTGATCTTTGATAGTGTTCTGAAGGTTCTCGCATTTCTCCAGCATAGTCCTGTCATACTGGGAAATCTTCGCAACACTCTCTGCATTGTTGAGGAACTCAGAAAGATCCTTAGATGACAGCAAAGTCTCTAATGCAGATGTACCACCATTCTCATACATATACTGGATGCGGAGTTTCATATCATCGTACTGTTTATTTAATGCTTTCTTAGCTTTCTTTAATTCTGTGTGAAGCTGTTTCAGCTCATTCTCTTTCTCTCCGGCCTGTATGCTAAGTTCAGAAATCGCATTAGTCAGGTCTTCATACTGTGTATTCAAATCAGACAGATAGTTCTCCAGCTCCTGCTTCTTGCTCTGAAGGCTGTCAATATTCGCCTGTGTCTGGGCAAGTCCGGCTTCTGCCTGCTGTTTCTGAGCCTGCATATCAGCAATCGCATCTTCTGTTGCATATGCAGTTGTTCCCATGGAAAAAGTAAGCATTCCGGCCAGCAGTAATGAAAAAACTTTTTTCTTCATAAATTAATCACCTTTCTCGTTAATCTGAAACCCAGTATATCATATTTCGTAAAAAAATCAACACTTTTTATTAACTTATGTAATAACTATGTAATATTTTCGTTACTGTTCACTGGTAATATCCCGCGAAGCGTGTTGCTGTGAACAGTAACAACATTTTACTTTTTCACCAATGCTAACAAAAAACAGGCACTGCCCTTTTTCAGAGACAGTGCCTGTGCTTCTTCTTATTTGTTTACAGTTCTTTATTCACCGGTTATTCCGCTTCTGCAGCTTCTTCCGGTTCCGCATCCATAACTTCCTGGAACTTGTCCAGAATGATCGTCTGGATCCTGTCACGTGTTGCAGAATTGATCGGATGTGCAATATCACGATATTCTCCGTCTGTTGCCTTACGGCTTGGCATAGCGATAAATAACCCTTTTTCTCCTTCAATCACCTTGATATCATGTACTACAAATTCATCATCGATTGTTATGGAAACAACCGCTTTCATCTTTCCTTCTTTTGCTACCTTCCTCACACGCACGTCAGTAATATTCATGATACAAATTTACTCCTTTCGATTTACCGAATCTATCCGGCTGTTTTATTTACAGTATATATCTGTCATTTTTCTCCACGACGATCTTCACTTCACCGTCGCCACAGTAATACGAATTTGCACGAATAGTATCCCGGCTTTCAACAATGCAGTTCTCAATATGAGTATTATCTCCCAGATATACATTGTTTAAAATCACAGAGTTCTTGATCACGCAGTTATTTCCTACAAATACGTCTTTAAAAAGAACGGAATTCTCCACCGTACCATTGATAATACATCCGCTGGCAACCAGGCTGTTCTTCACCTGTGCTCCCGGATTGTATTTTGCAGGAGGCAGATCATCAATCTTTGTCTTAATTGTCGGTTCCTGTTTGAAGAAATAGTTTCTGATCTCCGGTTTCAGGAAATCCATATTTGTCTTATAATATGCTTCTGCTGTGGAGATATTGCTCCAGTATGTGTCAATCTTATATCCATAGATTCTCTTAAGATTCTTGTAGCGGATCAGAATATCCTTTACAAAATCATGTCTGCCTTCCAGCGCAGCTCTCTCGATCAGCTCGATCAGCTGTCTTCTTCGGATAACATAGATACCTGTTGAAATTGTATTATAAGAAGAAACCATTGGCTTCTCTTCAAATTCCTCAATCCTGCAGTCCTCATTCATACGGAGAACACCAAATCTCTCAATCTCACTGGGATTATCGCAGGTAGTGCATACTACCGTAACATCTGCACGTTTCGCAATATGATATTCAAGAACCTTGTTGTAATCCATCTTATAAACGCAGTCGCCGGATGCGATCACTACATATGGTTCATGACTGCTTTTAAGGAATTCCAGATTCTGATAAATAGCATCTGCTGTTCCCTGATACCACAGACTGTTCTCTTTTGTGATCGTAGGTGTAAATACAAAGAGACCACCCTGTTTTCTTCCGAAATCCCACCATTTGGAAGAGCTTAAATGTTCATTCAGAGAACGGGCATTGTACTGTGTCAGAACAGCAACTCTCTGAATATGAGAACTCGCCATGTTGCTCAGTGCGAAGTCGATACTTCTGTAGCTTCCGGCAATCGGCATTGCTGCGATTGCCCTCTTATTTGATAATTCTCTCATGCGGTTATTATTACCGCCAGCCAAAATAATACCTATCGCTCTCATTATTCGTCACCGTCCTTTGCTGTAATTACCTGTCCGCCGGCCAGCTCACCATCAGGATAATCCTCAGGAACAGTTATACCTGAGATTGCTGTATTCTTTCCGATCCTTACATTATCCGGGATCACGCTGCGTTCACCAACCGTAGCAATTCCAAATGCATAAACTGCAGGTTTCAGCACATTCGGTGCTTCCTCACCACATCCCAGTACAACATTGTTTCCAATAGTAACATCCTCGGCAATAATAGCCTTATCCATCTGTACGCCCTCACCAATGGTAGAATTGCGCATGATAATGGAATCACGGATCACGCTGCCTTTTCCGATCACAACATTTGGTCCGATCACAGAATTATGTATTTCCCCGTAAATTTCTGCACCCTCACCGATCAGACATCTGTCTGTAACCGCATCTGCCGAAATATACTGAGGCGGGATAATATCTCCCTTTGTGTAAATCTTCCAGAATTCTTCATAGAGATTAAATTCCGGAATAATATCGATCAGTTCCATATTGGCCTCCCAATAAGAACCCAGTGTTCCTACATCCTTCCAGTATCCATTGTATTCGTAGGCGAAAAGTCTTTCACCTTTCTCCTTGCAGTATGGAAGAACATGTTTGCCAAAATCACAGCTGTTCTGATCCTTCAGAGACATCAGTGCTTCCTTTAAAGCAGGCCAGCTGAAAATATAAATTCCCATGGACGCCAGATTGCTGCTTGGATGCTCCGGTTTCTCCTCAAACTCCGTAATGCGTCCTATGTCATCTGTTACCATGATACCAAAACGGCTTGCTTCCTCAATAGGTACCGGCATACAGGCAATCGTCACATCCGCTTTATTCGCTTTATGGAAATCAAGCATTACTTCATAATCCATCTTATAGATATGGTCACCGGATAAGATCAGGACATAATCCGGATTATACTGTTCCATGTAATCCATATTCTGGAAGATTGCATTGGCTGTTCCTGTGTACCACTCACTGCTGGTACTCTTCTCGTAAGGCGGCAGTACTGTTACACCACCTTCGTTTCTGTCAAGATCCCATGGAATACCAATTCCGATATGTGTATTAAGTCGCAATGGCTGATACTGTGTCAATACACCTACTGTATCGATGCCTGAATTAATACAGTTACTTAAAGGAAAATCTATGATACGATATTTCCCGCCAAAAGCAACTGCAGGTTTCGCTACTTTTTCTGTCAGTACACCCAGTCTGCTGCCCTGACCGCCGGCCAGAAGCATAGCTATCATTTCTTTCTTAATCATGCAATCACCTCTTGTTGTAGTTATGGTAACTATTCGTCAGTCTGCTGTTTCGCGAGGCACTGAACAGTTACAGGTTATGATTATTTAATTATAACACACTTTTATCTGTTAGTGAACATTATTTACAATTTTTGTTTCTCATTTTTTGTTTTTTTATGATTTTTGCACACGTTTTTTATTGAGTCTGTATTTCCACCGATATATTATTAGGCATTTTTCATATATCCAATGTCGTTTTTTGTAATTTTTTATCAACCAAAAGAAGTCCTTTTCATTTTAAGGCACAGGGAGTATAATAAACAGACAGATAAAACAGTTCCAGTAACTATGCGAATATGTTACAGTTACCGGATTTATAAAGATTTGTAAATAATTAATCAAGGAGAACATACTATGTATCAGATAGATTTTCACAAACCACTTCATATACATTTTATCGGTATCGGCGGCATCAGCATGAGCGGACTGGCCGAGATTCTTCTCGGCGAGGATTTTGTCATTTCCGGTTCCGATTCCAAATCCAGTCCTCTTACGCAGGCACTGGAGAAAAAGGGAGCCACCATCTATTACGGACAGCGTGCCACAAACATTACCGATGACGTAGATGTTGTGGTATATACCGCAGCTATCCATCCTGACAACCCGGAATTTGCCTGTGCAAAGGAAAAAGGACTTCCAATGCTCACACGTGCAGAGCTTCTCGGACAGATCATGAGGAATTATGATACTCCTGTTGCCATTTCCGGAACTCATGGAAAAACAACCACGACATCTATGGTATCTCACATTCTTCTTGCAGGAGACTGTGACCCGACCATCAGTGTGGGAGGTATTCTTCCTGCTATCGGCGGAAACATCCGCGTAGGCAATTCTGAGACTTTTGTCACAGAAGCCTGCGAATACACAAACAGCTTTCTGAGCTTTTTCCCGAAGATCAGTATTATCCTGAATATGGATGCAGACCATCTGGATTTCTTTAAGGATATTGACGATATCCGTCATTCCTTCCGCCGCTTTGCAGAGCTTCTTCCTGCTGACGGTACACTGATCATCAATGCAGATACTCCGAAATATGAAGATATCATCCGGGATCTTCCATGTAATGTGATCACTTATGGTCTGGAACATGATGCAGATTATCAGGCAGCAGATATCACTTATGACAAATATGGACATGCTTCCTTCTCCGTTCTGCGCAATGGCGTTAAGGTTGGCAGCTATTATCTGAAAGTGCCGGGCATCCACAATGTTTCCAATGCACTGGCAGCAATTGCCCTCGGTCATCTTCTTGGTCTTTCCGAAGAAGTGATCATCAAGGGACTTGGAAGTTTCACAGGAACAGACCGCCGTTTCCAGTATAAAGGAGAAGTTGCAGGGGTTACGATCGTAGACGATTATGCACATCATCCTACAGAAATTGAAGCAACTCTTCATGCCGCACACAATTATCCCCATAAGAAATTATGGTGTGTATTCCAGCCACATACATATACCCGTACCAAAGCTCTGCTTCCGGAGTTTGCCAAAGCACTCAGCCTGGCAGATCATGTGGTAGTTGCGGATATTTATGCAGCAAGAGAAACCGATACTCTGGGAATTTCTTCTGAAGATCTGCAGAAGCGTATTCAGGAACTGGGAACTCCCTGCGAGTATTTCCCTACCTTTGATGAGATTGAGAATTATCTGCTCTCCAACTGCCAGGAGGGTGATCTGCTCATCACCATGGGAGCCGGAGATGTTGTAAATATCGGGGAGCATCTGCTGGGTAAATAATGTTTCTGCCTGACATAAATATCAGCAATTTACACAGGACAATTCGGAAAATAATTTTTCAGAATTGTCCTGTTTTTTACAAACGCCCAACTTATAGCAATAGAAGATACTGAACACTTGTGTCTCTGTCGACAATTTCCATTAAAAAGTTATAAACATTTTATCCCCCTCAATTCTTCCTTTATTTATAACAGTTCAGATCACTTATCCACATTTTCCACATCGTTATACACATTTTCATCTGCCTGCATATGTGGATGTATATGTGCATAAATCACTTAACATAATTCGACATTATTCGTCCCCGTAATACTCCGTTTTTCCCTGAAATTCAACATTTTTCAGGTTTCCAATAATATATACCACATTTCACCTTTCCACATTATCCACATTATCCACATTCAAATGTGGATGAAATCTTCGACAAAAATCCCCTATTCTCTTTTAAAAAATGTTGTGCTATAATTCATAGATATCAAGTCAGAGGAAAAATATCTTTTTTTACTCTGACATCTTATTATTATGAGAATTGTGGGAGCTGCTTTGCAGCGGAGCAATTCGTGGATATCAGGTTAGGGGCAAAATACCTTTTGACCCTAACATCTTATTATTATGAAAGAGAGTGGAAATTCATGGCTATGATCACTTTACAGAATTCCCGCAATGCGGAAGTAACTGTATTAACCAACAATTTCATAGACAACTATATGCCTGGGGCCAATGGAGAATTTGTGAAAGTATATATCTATCTTCTGAGGCTTCTTTCTGACACCTCTGTACCCTTCAGTCTGGAGCAGATGGCTGATCATTTCTTCTGTACAGAACGTGACATTATCCGCGCTCTGAAATACTGGGAGAAAGAGAAACTCCTTACTTTAACCTACAGAAATAACGAAGATATAGCAGATATCATATTGAATGTACCACCTGTAAAATCTGCTGCTTCCGACACACCCGTTTCGACAGCCCCTGTTACAAAAACAGAAACCCGTACTTCTTCTGCACCGGCACAGCCTGTGAAGCAGACCACCAACTCAGCCACTGCACTGTCTCCTGACCGTGTAAAAGAATTAAAGCAAAATGATGAGATCGTACAGCTCCTCTATATCGCAGAACAGTATCTCGGCAAAACGCTCACTCCTACCGAGATGAAAAAGATCCTGTTTTTCTATGATGAGCTGAAATTCTCGCCTGATCTGATCGAGTACCTGATCGAATACAGTGTCAGCCGCGGGCATAAGAGTATGCGTTACATAGAAACCGTTGCTCTTGCCTGGGCAGATGAGGGAATCACCACTGTCACCATGGCAAAAGAGGCAAATTCCCGTTATGCCAAAGAATACTTTACTATTTTTAAATCAATGGGAATCAGCGGACGAAATCCGGTAGATACAGAGATTTCTCTTATGAACACTTGGCTGAATGATTATGGTTTTACCATGGATATCATCCAGGAAGCCTGCAGCCGTACAGTTCTCTCTACCGGACAGCCAAGTTTCCAGTATGCAGATAAAATCCTTTCCGGATGGAAAGATAAAAATGTCCGTACACTTGCAGATGTCCGGCTCCTCGATGCTCAGCATCAGCGCCAGAAGATGGAAAAGAATACCCAGCGAAAAGCAGCTTCCAAACCGGCTGCATCAAACCGGTTTAACAATTTCCATCAGCGACAGTACGACTTTAACGAATATGAAAAGAAATTGCTGAATCAGTAACGGCAGTGGCATAATCGTCTGAAAGTCACTGAACAGCTACAAAAAAACAAACGAAAGGGTGTGAAGTCATGCCTTTACAGAATTATCAGTATGATACGATCATGCGGGAATACAGCAAGACCCAGTCTCAGAACAGACGTATTCTGGAGGAGCGTACTCAGGAAATTTATAAAAAAATCCCGCGCATCCACGAAATAGATGAAGAGGTTGCCACCTTAAGCGCCAAAAAAGCAAGAGCACTCTTAAGCGGAGAATCATCAGGTCTTGAGGACCTTAAAGCTGCAATCTCTCTTCTGTCCCAGGAGCGCAATGCCCTGCTGGTATGTAACTCATATCCGGAGGATTATCTGGAACTTCCATATAAGTGTCCGGTCTGTCAGGATACCGGTTACGTCGGAAGCCAAAAATGTACCTGTTTTAAGAAAGCAGAGATAGAACTGCTCTATACGCAGTCCAATTTAAAAGAAATTCTCAAAAAAGAAAACTTTGACCACTTTTCTTTTGATTATTATTCTGATACAATGAAGAACGAAGCTACCGGACTGACAGAAAGAGAGACGGCCCGGAGAGCTTATGATATTGCCAGAGGTTTTGTGAGAAATTTTGACAGTTCCTTTGAGAATCTGTTTCTTTACGGTGATACCGGTGTGGGTAAGACTTTTCTTTCTCACTGTATTGCTCATGATCTTCTGGAATCAGCACATTGCGTTATGTACTTTTCCGCATTTGATCTGTTTGAACTGCTGGCAGACTCCAAATTCTCCAGAGATAAAACAGAAGGACAGGAATTTGTATTTGACAGCGATCTGCTGATCATCGACGACCTGGGAACTGAACTTACAAACAGCTTTGTCTCTTCCCAGTTGTTTTTGTGCATAAATGAACGCATCATGCGCAGGAAGTCTACGATCATATCAACAAATCTGAAACTGGAAAATTTCTCGGATACTTATTCCGAACGAACCTTTTCGAGAATCGCCAGCAACTACCGTATGGTGAAACTGGAAGGAAAGGATATCCGTATACAGAAAATTTTTTTAGGAGGAAAATAAAACATGGCACAGGCAACAACTAAAGATTTAACTACACTTCCGGTGGGCAGACTTGGTCTGATCCCTCTGATCAGCTGTAAGGATCTGGGTGAAAAAGTAAATGAATGGCTGATACAGTGGCGTAAAGAGCGCAGCCACGAAGAGCTTGATTCTTTTGCATTTGAGGGTTATCAGAGAGAGTCCTATCTGATACCGGTCCAGACAGCACGTTTCGGTTCCGGTGAGGCGAAATGTACGATCATGGAATCTGTACGTGGTGACGATATCTATCTGATGGTTGATGTATGTAACTACAGTCTTACCTACAGCATCGGACCATACGAGAATCTTATGTCTCCTGATGACCATTTTCAGGATCTGAAACGTGTGATCGGCGCAATCGGCGGCAAAGCCCGCAGAGTAAACGTGATCATGCCTTATCTGTACGAAAGCCGCCAGAATATCCGCAGCGGCAGAGAATCCCTGGACTGTGCAACAGCACTTCAGGAGCTTGTAAGTATGGGTGTGGAAAACATCATCACTTTTGACGCACATGACGCGCGCGTGCAGAATGCAACACCTCTGCATGGATTTGAGACTATACAGCCATCCTATCAGTTTATCAAAGCTCTTCTCAATCATGAGAAAGGACTTCACATCGACAACGATCATTTCATGATCATCAGCCCTGATGAGGGAAGCATGAACCGCGCAATCTATCTTGCCAATATCCTTGGTGTTGATATGGGTATGTATTACAAACGTCTGGATTACTCCAAGAGAATCAATGGACGTCACCCAATCGCAGCTTACGAATTCCTCGGTCCAAACCTTAAGGGCAAAGATATGATCCTGATCGATGATATGATTTCTTCCGGTGATACAGTTCTTAAGATTTCTTCTCTCCTCAAGGAAAGAGGAGCAGGCAGAATTTATATCTGCTCTACTTTCGGACTGTTTACAAACGGACTCGAGAAATTTGATGAGGCTCATAAGGCAGGAGTGTTTGACAAACTGCTCACTACAAACCTAATCTATCAGTCTCCTGAGCTTCTTGCAAAAGATTACTACATTTCCTGTGATATGAGTAAATATATCGCCCTGATCATTGATACTCTTAATCATGATCAGTCCGTAAGCTATCTGCTCAACCCGGTTGACAGGATCAACCGCTGCGTAAGCAATTATATGGCTCAGTATGATGAGAAATAAATAACTTCTGTAAAATTTATAAAAAGAGATTTCATGTTCTGTTCCGGCTGTTTCATCCGAAATTCCTGCAGTACATGAAATCTCTCTTTTTGTTATATATAATGCAATCCACTCTTCTATGCGGCCCTACACTGAATAACTGCTTCGCAGTCTGATTAAAATTCAGGAAATAATTTGCTTCCCATAAGGGATTCCCTCTCTGTCCAGAAGTTCCATCTCGCGTTTACTGCAGGTACTGATGATAACCTGCTTTTTCTCCTTATACATCCATTCAAGAACTGCCTCAAGATCTTCTTCCTCATACATCCCAAAGATATCATCCAGTATCACCGGCAGACTTTCTTCCTGACACAGAAGCTCTCCTGCAGCCATGCGCATGGCAAAATAAATCAGCTCCAGAGTGCCGCGGCTGAGACATTCCAGTGCTTCCGCTCCGTTCCCGGTAGTTACTGTCATGTGGGATGCCGCATCCATCTGTACGTCCTGATATTCACCATCTGTAATCTCACTCAAAATCTGAGAAGTACGTATCTGCAGCTTTCGTCCCACCTGAAGATGAATATTTCCTGACATTCTCTCTATGGTTTCCATCGCCATATTCAGAGCCTGTACTTCCCGCTCTTCCGATGTAAGCAGAAAAGAATTTTCTTCGTATTCCCGGTATTCTTCCTTAAGGTTACAAAGTTCTGTTTCTTTCTCATCATAGTCCTGTCTGAGATTTTCTTTACTGCATCTGAGTTTCTCCTGCCTGGATACCCAACGTTTCTTCATCCGTATTCTCTTCTGAAATTCCCTTGCATACTTCAGCTGCTGTTTTCCACAAAATCCCACCAACGCAGCTGCAATAACCGCTACGATCAGACTTACCGAAACACTGTCCGCTATAATCGCAGTCAAAATCAATCCAAAGATGCCGGCAGCGGCCGATATCAGCATTCCCATTGCAAAGCTGTTTCTTTTTGCCTTTGCCTGTGCCATTCTCTCATCCAGAATAACCGCACCATTTTCATCTCCGGGATGCATCCGTAACGACTCCTCTTTCTCATTAATCTGATCCAGCTTTCCATTCAGATCATTCAGATCACTTATGATATCATCCATCCTGGTCAGAAGTTTCTGCCTCTCCTGTTCTGTCTCTTTCTGTTTTCTGTCTGCCTGTACCAGATAACCCTTTCTGGACATCTTGAGCATCTGCATGGCCCGTCCCAGATCCATGGAGCTGTCTGCAGTTCCCTGATAGCCGGTCATAAATTTTTGCAGCTCCCGAGCCAGATCCTGTTCTGTCGGACTCTTTAACTTCGCAGCAAAAACTGCATTATCGTAGATTGCTTCACTGATATCTCCGAGAAACATATTTTTAATATACGTATGTACTATCGCTCTTTCGCTTTCATTCTCTCCATACAGAACGTTAATTCCCGGAGAAAACTCTAAAGTTTTATCATGGATTTCTCCAGAGTTTTTAATATTTAACTGTCTGATAATCATATTCTGTCTGTCACCTGCTTGTTTCCAGTAAAGCCTGAAGACCATAATATAATGCCTTCTCCTCCACTGCATTTCTGTCTTTTTCAAGAAAATAACTGATATAGTCACCAATCAGTGTTCCACTATATTTTTTTTGAAGTGCTTCCAGATCATAGGAAGGCTTTGATTCATCCAGAACCTCTGTTACGTAGCCAAAAGACTTCAGTCTCTCGGGAAGCAGCAGAAGCTCCGGTGCCCTGGTTCCCTGGATTACGATCCTGTAGATATTCATGCGTCCTTTATTCGCCAGATCCGCCTTCAGCATATCCTCCAGAGATGCCTGTGTAGAATCTTCACGCAGCATCAGAAGAATCTGCTCATAGGAACGGCAGGCAAAAGGAACAAAATTTGTCTTAAGCCTTCCATTTTCCAGATGTCCTTCTATGTATCCATGATCACCCAGATCATTTCTGTCAACAGGCTCCAACGCACCTGCATAAGCTGCATTATCCCGGATCAGAATCTGGGGTTTATGAATATGTCCTAATGCAATATAATCAAATCCTGACGCAGCAATTGATTTGATATTCATGGGGATATGCTTCGCATCTCCACCATGAGCCAGTAAAATGTGAACCCCCTCTCCCTCTGCAGGATGTATAGAATCATACAGAGGATTCTCTATTTCCTGATGTTCATAGCTCAGTCCATATACATAAATATCCAGTTTCTCATCTTTCACACAGGTAAGCTGTTCATTCTTAAAAAATGTCACATTCTTTTCCCACTGAAAATCCCGGTAAAAAGAATCAGCCTTAATATAGTCATGATTTCCTGCCATCAGATAAACCCGGGTATCCGGGATGGTGGAAAACAGGTTATTTACTTCTTTCAGTTCCCGTAGAAGAGGCTGGCGGTGGAACAAATCTCCTGCTATAAATAACAAATCCACCGGATTCTCGCGGATACCCGCAATAACCCGGCGGAAAGTTTCCCAGATTTCTTCCTCCCGCCTGCTGCTCCATGGACAGCCCCTGTCAGGAACTGCACCAAGGTGTACATCTGCAAGATGAATAAATCTCATGCCAATCTCTCTTTCTATAACATTTTTGATATCTGCGGATTGCTCTGCAGCTTCAATGCTCCCACAATACTGATATCAGTCAAATTATAAATCACAGTTTTTAACAGTTCTTGGGAATGGAATTACGTCGCGGATGTTGCCCATGCCGGTAAGGTACATTACGCAACGTTCAAATCCAAGACCAAATCCTGAATGGCGTGTGGAACCATATTTACGAAGATCAAGATAGAAGTCATAATCCTCTTTCTTAAGTCCCAACTCGTCCATACGTTTCTCAAGTTTCTCAATGTCATCCTCTCTCTGGCTTCCACCGATGATCTCACCGATTCCAGGCACCAGACAGTCCATAGCTGCAACAGTCTTGTTATCCTCATTCATCTTCATGTAGAAAGCTTTGATCTCCTTCGGATAATCTGTTACAAATACAGGTTTCTTAAAGATTTCTTCTGTAAGATAACGTTCATGCTCTGTCTGCAGATCGCATCCCCAGAATACTTTGTAGTCAAATTTATCGTTGTTCTTCTCCAGAAGCTCTACTGCTTCTGTGTAAGTGACATGACCAAACTCAGAATTGATCACATGGTTCAGTCTGTCCAGAAGTCCCTTATCAACAAAAGAATTGAAGAAATTCATCTCTTCCGGTGCATTCTCCAGTACATAACGGATCACATATTTCAGCATTGCCTCTGCAAGATCCATGTTGTCATTTAAATCTGCAAATGCGCATTCCGGCTCGATCATCCAGAACTCTGCCGCATGGCGGGTTGTGTTGGAATTCTCAGCGCGGAAGGTTGGTCCGAAAGTATAAACATTGCGGAATGCCTGTGCAAAAGTCTCGCAGTTTAACTGTCCGCTTACTGTCAGATTAGTTTCTTTTCCGAAGAAATCCTGAGAGTAATCTACAGCACCCTTGTCATCTGTCGGAACGTTGTTCATATCCAGAGTAGTTACCTGGAACATCTCACCTGCTCCTTCACAGTCGCTTCCTGTGATCAGCGGAGTATGCACATAAACAAATCCCTGCTCCTGGAAGAAACGGTGAATCGCATAGGCACACAGAGAACGTACACGAAATACTGCCTGGAATGTGTTTGTTCTCGGACGGAGATGTGTGATGGTTCTTAAGTATTCAAGACTGTGGCGTTTCTTCTGAAGCGGATAATCAGGTGCAGAATTACCCTCTACTGTAACTTCTGCTGCCTGGATCTCAAATGGCTGTTTTGCCTGTGGAGTTGCTACCAGTGTACCTTTGACAATGATTGCTGCACCTACGTTTAATTTGCTGATCTCAGCAAAGTTCTCCATTGTATCGTGATAAACTACCTGAAGGGTCTCAAAGAAGCTTCCGTCGTGAAGCACGATAAATCCAAATGTCTTGGAGTCACGTACGCTTCGTACCCATCCACCTACTGTAACCTCTTTATCCAGGTATTTTTCTCTCTCTTTGTAAATCTCTTTTACTGTTGTTAACTTCATATCTATGTTTCCTCTTTCTCCTCATCGTTCTGGATGTTACACATAAAAAGACGAAACGCTGTTCTCGTCTGACAGCCGTCTCGTCTTTTAGTATAGACTATTCCCTGATTTCACGCAAGGAGTAATCTGGTATTTACTGTGTTTTTTATTCGTTACCGGGTACGAAACGAATAGTAACTTTTATCCTGATAATATTTAAATAACATCTATCCTATCTTGGTACCCTCAGCGAATCTATACACTTGGCATAAATTCGCTTGTATGTTTTTGCCGTATAATGCAGACCATCATCGATAGTTCCTGCTCCATAGTGATCACTGGCAAAGCTGTAGCCTGTGGATTTCAGGTAGGAGTACATATCGATATAAGTATATGCAGAAGAAAGATTTGCTTTCATATAATCGTTAAAGGATCTGACTGCCGCTTCGCTTCGGTCTGCTCGTCCTGTATTTGAAAGCATCGTACGGTTCAACGGATTTACTGACATGAAATACAGTTCGCATCCTTTACTTTTAAGCTGCGGTGCAATCCAGTTATAATATTCTACATAATCTGCATAATCTGACAGATCATTTACTCCAAAGTTAAAAATTACCGCTGTTTTCTTAGAAAGAATACTGTTGGTGTCCTTCTGCACCATAGCATAAAGCTGTGACCATCCTGTGGTAGTAAGCCAATTTAATTTCTTTCCCGCAGAGCAGACAAACTTCACATTTTTAATTGCTGATTCTCCCATTCCCTTCAGAACATTCTCCATAAATTCTGTACGGGAATCGCCCACAAAGATTACCTGTTTGTATTTATAGATATCTACCTGCGGGAGCTCAGCTTCTGTAAGATCTTTTTCTGTTGATCTGTTAAATACTACTGCATACAGGTTCATATTACCGTTTACTGTAATCTTCTCTTCTGCCTCATATTCCGGATTCACAGACTGCATTGGTTTTGATGACCATCCCATGAAAGTATAACCTTCTGCATCTCTTACTCCTGGCAGAGAATAGGTAGATCCTTTCGCCAGAGTCGTTTTCTGCCAGGTGCTGCCGTCACATCTGTGGAAAGTCAGCTGTACTGCCTTCTTCTGTACCGCATAAAGAGTGATATTTTTATTAACTGTACATTTCGCCTTCGCTGTTGCTTTCTCGGAATTTTTCTTACTTGACCAGCCCTGATTAACATAACCGGTTCTTGCCGGTACTTTTGCAAAGGTAACAACAGTTCCCTCTTCTACTGTCTGAGTAAGTTTTTGATAAGCTGCATTAGTGCTTCCATTTCCCAGATAGTAGCTGACCGTATAATAATTACTCTTTCTGCACACTGCATAGAACTGAGTTGCCTTTGTAATCTTTACTGTATCACCGGCTGAATATTCCGGTTCTGTTTCTCCCTTTACAGTTGTCCATCCCAAGTTTGTATAGCCCTTTACTTTCGGCACATCAGGCAGTGTCACTTTCTGATTTTTTGACGCATACATGGTGAGAGAGGTATAAATTTTGCTGGTACTTGTTCCATTATTGTTATTGAAAGTAACTGTGTAAGGCAATTTCTTATATACAGCATAGAGAGTCAGTGTTTTTGATACAGTCACATTCTGGCCTGCTTTATAGTCAGCTTTGGAGGCTTTTTTACTCTTTGACCATCCCAGAGACTGATATCCTGTCTTGACAGGTACCTGCGGCATTGTAACTGTAAGTCCCTTTCCGACTTTCTGATTCAGTCTGGTAAATTTACTGTTGCTTGCCCCTGTATTGGTCTTAAAATTCACCTGAAGTGCTGTACGGCGCACAATGTAAAAATCTGTGTCACCGGTCACTGTAAATTCTGAATTCAGTTCATATTTTACAGCAGAACTTCCCTTTGTATCTGTCCATCCATAATTAATGTATTTGGATGATGGCATATCCGGAAGTATGACGTTTTTTGTCTCATATGCCCGCAGAATTCCATTGGAAAACACACTGGTTCCTGAATTATTATAAAGAGAAACCGTACATTTCTTTGGCATATAGAAGTTCAGGATGCCTTTTTCGAGAAACAGATTCCAGTTCTCGCCTTTCTTCAGAGTAAGAATATCTCCACCCTTCAGAGTGATCGCATCTCCAAGTTTTTCATTTTTTTCCAGTTTCCACATATCCGGTGCACCTGTATCCGGTACATTGGGAAGGATCAAAGATTCACCCCAGGACATCACTGTTCGCAGCTGTTCACATTCATTTCCTTCTCCGTCTATAAACCGGAGCATTACCTCTTTCTCCGGATTAATCGTCGGCGTGGGAGATGGTGATGGTGTGACTGAAGGAGTCGGTGTTGAAGACGGCATCGGTGTGACCGAAGGAGTCGGTGTTGAAGACGGCATCGGTGTACCCTCCGGTGTCGAAGTCACTGTTGGTGTTGGTGACAGTTCCGATGCCATTACTTTCTCCGAATCAGAAGCTGCCGGCAAAGTATTTTCTGTATCAGTTATGCACGAATCTTCTTCCCCTGAACTGAAAATCTCTTCAAAACTGTCCGGAGTGCCGAACTCTGCTGCCTGTACGGGAACTGTTGCAGTGATCAGTGCCACAGTCAGAAACACACTTGCCAGACGCTTTCCTCTTTTGTGTCTTTTTCTGTACATATTTACCTCCATTTTGCAAAAACGTCCCAACATAAAATATGCGGGACGTTCTCTATGCATTCCCAATCATTCAAAAACATCTTCAGACTGCCCGGCTTTTGATCAGAACCGCTACAACCTGCTCATATGTAAATAATACCAGATTTGTCATCCTGCTATGTAAACACTGTTTTCTTATGGTTGAAAATATTCCTTATAATTTATTGATAAACCTCATAAATGCTTCTCTGCCTTCAGCAGTGCATTTATATACGCCGGCATCCTCAAGTACATGAACGAATACATTACCGACTTCTTTTCTGAGAACATCCTGAATGTTGTCTTTATCAAGGTTGTCATATTTCGGAAGGAATTCTGCAACCCACGCTGCATGTTTCTCAATCTTCTCATTGGAAGAAATGTCTTTTCCCTCCAGAATATATTCTGCCAGAAGTTCCAATTCTTCTTTTAATCTTGCCGGAAGTACAGCAAGTCCCATTACTTCGATCAGGCCAATATTCTCTTTCTTGATATGGTGATACTCTGCATGCGGATGGTATACACCAAGAGGATGCTCATCAGTAGTAATGTTATTTCTAAGTGTGAGATCCAGTTCAAACATATCTCCGGATCTGCGGGCGATCGGTGTGATCGTATTGTGCGGTTCTCCATCAGTTTCAGCAAAGATAAACGCACTTTCGTCTGTATAACCTCTCCACGCTTCCAGAACATGTGTAGCAAGCTCTATCAGTCTCTTCTCATCCTTATGACGGATCCTTAAAACTGAAAGAGGCCATTTAACAATACCTGCTTCTACATCCTCATATCCCGGAATAGTCACATGTTTCTCAATCGGTGCTTTTGCCATTGCGAAAGTATAATGTCCGCCCTGGAAATGATCGTGACTTAAAATAGAACCGCCTACGATAGGCAGGTCTGCATTGGATCCCAGGAAGTAATGCGGGAAAAGTTTTACAAAATCAAAAAGTTTGATAAATGTATTCTTCTCAATCTTCATCGGAACATGCTGACTGTTAAAGACGATGCAATGCTCATTGTAATACACATATGGGGAATACTGAAATCCCCAGGGACTGTCATTTACAGTGATAGGAATGATTCTGTGATTCTCTCTGGCAGGATGATTAACTCTTCCTGCATATCCTTCGTTCTCCGGGCAAAGAAGACATTTCGGATAGCTGCTGGATTTTACAAGCTTGGCAGCAGCGATTGCCTTCGGATCTTTTTCCGGTTTGGAAAGATTGATGGTGATATCGATTTTACCATATTCACTGTCTACTGTCCATTTCTGATCTTTCTTTACACGATAACGACGAATATAATCGCTGTCCTGACTGAGTTTATAGAAGTAATCGGTTGCTTCCTGTGGATCTTTCTCATATCTGCTCCAGAACTCATTCTGTACCTGCGCCGGACGCGGCATCAGACAGTTCATAAGTCTGGTATCAAAAAGGTCTCTGTACACAACACTGTCTTCTATGAGATTTCTCTTCACAGCCTCATCCAGAAGTGCATTTAATACCTCTTCAAGATCGATATCCCTGTACTCTTCCTCAGGTTCCACATATTCGTCTTCTTTAAAGACATCCAGAAGAAGATTTATTGTATAATTCTTCTCGCAGGCCGGTGTAAGTCCTGTTTCTACTCCGTACTGTACTAATTTTTTAATGTTCTCATATAACATCTGTACGTTCCTCCGTTTCGCTGTTACTGTTTCACTCTTACAGTAACGTGTTTAAACAATAAATTTCTCTGCCACTGTTTGTCCTTTTTAGAATACTCAAATATCAGTGAAATGTAAAGAAGCATTTTTACAATTTTTTGGATGAATAACCGGCAGGTTGCTGTCGCGTTACTGTTCGCTCCGTTCTCAGCTGCCTGCCGGTTATGTTTTTCATCAGTAATTTACTGTTTCTATATAGGTGATAAACACATTTCCGGCTTTCTGGAAAAGATCCGTACTGTCATTCATTCCATACGGATAGGTCTCTTTTTTAACCGGATCATACAGCCAGGTATTATATTCATCATATCCTACGATCACCACGCTTGTATCTGCTCCCGTTTTGGCAATTACCGGACGCTGTGCACTTATCTCGTACAGCACACTGTCCAGACTGCAGCCGGAAAGATCGATCACAGTTCCGGTCTTTTTGAGGCTCTTTTTCAGGGTTTTAATATCATAGGTTCCCTGAAGCACACTCTCCGGAATCCCTTCTGTATCTATCTGCATTTTTGTCTTTTTATTTCCACGTTCCCATACATACTGCTGTGTACGGTTCAGCACTACACCTCCCAGCGTATCTGCACGCAATACAGCCTTCGCCGGATCTGTATAGATACCGTCCAGTCCGCCCTGTCCGTAAACATAATATGCTGTTTCCTGAGGAATCTGAGTGTCCAGAACAATGTCTTTCCGGTCGGAACTGCTTACCTTTGCATACATAGTCAGCGGAGAATCTGTCTGTTTGGTTGTGTTAAATACCAGTTTCACACGAACACCTGTCCTGGATGCAGAAATAAGTTCGATTTTTACTGTATTTGCCGCTGCCTTTTTATTATTCATGATCGTATCTTTCTTCTGGGCAACATAAGAGGTTTCTCCGGATTTTGCAGAAAGTTCAAACTCGATCAGAGTATTTCCTACTGAAATATCAGTGATATAAAGTCCGTCTTTCCGGTATTCTTTTTTTACATTTCCTTCAAAATCTTCAATGCGCAGAATGCGGATCCCAACAGATTTATGTCCCTCCTCATCTGTAAGAATATCTTCTTTATTCAGCATTCCATAAATCAGATCTTCATTCATAAATCCAACTGTACGAAGTCTCTGGCCTTTCTGCGGTGCGATCAGTCGGGTTTTACAGGTATCAAAATCAATTTCCTTGATATTTCCCTTTTCATCCCCCTCTGAAACCAGCCAGGCTGCATGGTCATTATTATCGGAAGATACAAAATTCGCATTTTTTATTCCTTTTTCAAGAATTTCACTGGAGTTCTCTTCGATATTGATCCTGTAAAGATTCTTCGCCAGAATCAGAAACAGCTCATTCTTTTCATTGACATAGGACAGTTTTTCAAGATCTTTTTTCAGAAATTCAAATGATTCCGAAACAGGGATAAAGGCTCTTTCTTCTGCCACGTTTTTATCACGATTGTAATGGTAAACTGCAATTCCTTCATATCCTTCATGGCTTCCTCTGTTCATATATCCATAAAGTACGAAATCAATATCTCCTTCATCAGTTACTCTGACGATCTTGATGTCATGCTGAGTTCTGGAATCGCGGAAATCTCCGTCCTTCGATTTTCTGAAACTGAAAACCTGATTTACCTTTTCATTGCCCGGTGAATAGGACCACAGATCTCCCTCCTGCACAAAAGCTATCACAGTAGCAGCATCATTCATCATATATTCTACATTCTTATCGCGCACTCCAAGGATAATCCCATCATCCTCATAAACAGGCAGTGTACCATCAAAGACCTGATTTGCAGAACGCTGGAAATCCAGCAGATAAATCCTGGTATCCTGATATTTCATTCTGTAAAATTCTTTTACGTCATATAATTCCGTTTCCTCATCCTCATTCTGCGAAGTCAGCTGATATTCCAGCACAACGCTGGCAGTTGTCTCATTGATCTCTTTGATCACAGGAATTCCCTCCTGACACAGCTGCGGAGCAAGATTCCCCCAACTGATCTCACTCAGGGAAGAATTAATATTAATTCCCGAGTAATTCGTTGCTGCTCCTGTTGTCTGTGGTTCCAGATAACTTCCCAGTGCATCTGCTGACTCTTTGTCAAGACACGCTTCATAAAAATATTTTACAAAAGCTGCATAATCTGAAGCATGTACCTGTGACCTGGAAACAACTCTCGTATAATAATATGCTGTACCCTCATCCAGTTCCAGGGCAATCTGCATGGAATATTCCTGATTCATACGCAGATCACTGCCAATCTCCACGTCTACGGACAAATACTGATCTTCTTTTACAAGATTCTTAATCTTCTTATTTTCAAGAACTTTACTTCCATCAGATGTACGGATCTCATAAGAAAAACTCTTTACTTCCGAATCATAGGGATTCACTTTAAATGTCAGTTTTTTTGATGTATCCAGAGGAGTCACACTGTCTCTGGTAAAATCCGCCTGCATAGGCTGCGCATATCCATACATCCGGTTTATCAGCGTATCATTCATATCCACCATGACTTCCGGAAACACTGCGTCATTAAAATCAGAACGGTTATCTGTGGATTCACTGTTAAGAAGCAATGCAGTACCTGCTGTACTAAGCAGAAATACCAGAAGAAGAATACCTGCTTTTTTCAGTATCCTTTTCATCGCACACTCCCTTCCTGTTCTTTTTCATTCAGAAGCCTGTCCAGTGTGGGATGGATATTCAGGGCTGCAAGCATTTTCTCCACCTTACCCTGGTCTGATCTTTTCCCTGTTCTGACTGCTCTGATCAGGAGATTCTTAGGTGTATGTTCCATATCAATAAACTCCAGGATCTGGGTATCATAACCTTTGCTCTCCAGAAGATCTGCACGCACAGCATCTGTGATCAGCGCAGACATCCTTTCTTTCAGGATTCCATAGCGCAGAACCGGCTCCAGCATTTCATTTTTGATCTGTTTATTAACTTCATGCTGACAGCAGGGTACGGAAAGAATAACTTCAGCTCCCCATTCCACTGCCTTGGCAAGTGCATAATCGGTAGCTGTGTCACAGGCATGAAGCGTTACCACCATATCCACACAGGATACACCTTCATAATCTGCAATATCACCATGATAGAAATGCAGCTTCTCATATCCGTATCTGAGTGCCAGAGAATTACATTTCTCAATTACATCTGTTTTCAGGTCAAGACCTATGATATTTACATCATATCCTTTTAGTTCTCTTAAATAATAATACATGGCAAAGATAAGATAACTCTTTCCACAGCCAAAATCCAGAATCGTTATTTCTCTGTCTCTGGAAAGTCTGGGAAGTATATCTTCAATAAATTCAAGGAAACGATTGATCTGTCTGAATTTGTCATATCTGGCATGGATAATCTTTCCCTGTTCATTCATAACTCCCAGATCGATCAAAAACGGAACCGGAACGCCTTCTTTAAGAATATATTGTTTCACCCGGTTATGTGCCTGGATCTGAACTTTTTCTTTCTGTTCATGGTGTTTCTGTTTAATAGTCATTTTCCCCTTTTTACTGACAAGAACAACCCCGTCTGTTACTGCACCCTGTGCCTGAAACTGTCTGAAATTCTCTGCAAGTTCTTTTTCCACATATTCAATCAGTTCCGTACGCCCGTAGTTTTTATGCAGAACTTTCTGTCCTTCTGTGGCAGATGCCTGATAACAGATCTGTCCTTTCAGCCGGATCGGACGAATCTTTATTTTTGATATGCCATCTTTATTTCTGCCGGCACTCAGAACAGCCTGTATCAGATTTTCATTTATCTGTTCTTCTAAATATTCTCTTAAATTTTTCATTGCTCTTTCTGTCTGTTAATGTTATATAATCTGTTGTAACTGTCCGGTGTACCAGCAAACCGATTTCCCGAGCAATTACAATCTGTTTTAAAAGTATCTCCTGCAGCGATATCTGCGGCATCTTCTTCTGGATATTTCCTGACAAAGCATTACCTGTATCAGTTCATCCAGAAAATCCTCCCTGATAGCCTGAGTGCTTATTTCCGGTTCCATACTCTCCCTGATCTTGCAGCTTAAATGATAAATCATATATTTATCCGGATATTCATCATAAAGGCGGCTTCCCTCATAATCCATGAGATCACATTCCTCTTCTATTTTCTCCTGAATATGCTGTACAGTCCCCGGATAATAGGATTTCATCAGGTTAAATTCTTTATCCTGCATCCGTTCTCCTTCATACAGAAGAGGATTTGCATATGTGGTATAAAACGGAAAATATTCTTTCAGATACATCGTACGATCCTGCATTCTTTTCGATTGTCTATTTCAGTATATGCAAAGTTCTGCAGACTGTGCCGAAATACAGTTCACGTGCCGCTTTATTTCATCTGCTTCTTGCAGATTACAATTCCTGGATCATTCTTACAGTTAATTTGACACTGTGTTCAATTGCCGCCATCTCAAACTCAGCGTAATCCATGTGAGCACTTCCGTCTGCCTTATCAGAGATTGCTCTTACTACAAGGAATGGAATATGGTTCAGATAAGCAGCCTGACCGATAGCAGCACCTTCCATCTCTACTGCAAATCCGCCAAATTCTGAAATGATGGCATCTTTAACGCTCTTATCTGAGATAAACTGATCTCCGGAACAGATTCTTCCTTCAAATACACTGATCTCAGGATTTACTTCTTTACATACTTTTGCAGCCAGTTTACGAAGTTTTTCATCAGCAGGGAAGGAAAATTCATCCATCTGCGGAATCTGACCTTTCTTATATCCGAAGCCGATTGCATCCATATCATGATGCAAAACATCTGTGGAAAGAACAATATCCCCAATATTTACATCATTATTCAGACTTCCTGCAATTCCTGTATTGATCACCGCTTCCACACCAAATACATCTGCAAGGATCTGTGTGCACATACCTGCGTTTACTTTTCCGATTCCTGAGCGTACAACAACTACTTTCTTTCCTTCCAGAGTTCCCTCATAGAAATCCATACGGGCTCTGGATGTAATTGTGACATCCTGCATTTTTTCCTTGATTTTTGCAACTTCCTGTTCCATTGCTCCGATAATTCCGATACATTTCATTATTAAAACACCTCTTCTTTGTATATTGTAATTTTTCATTTTCATGGTATCAGGTTCAGATGTGTAAACAGTGACAAATGTTCCTGACATTTCTTTATTATAGCAAAACTTTATTTATATGGAAACTTTTTTTATCCTCTGTTATAATACAATTGCTATTTTATGTTACTGTTCACATATCACTATTCCGCGAGGTGTTTTGGCATGAATATGCCAAAATCCCGAGACATACAAGCCAAAATTCCATTGCCGCAGGCAATCTGGAATAAATTTTGGCTACGTTACTGAGAACGAAGTAAACAGTAACGTAGTGGTATATGAACAGCAGCATTTATAGTTACATTTTTTCACACAGGAGGAAACATATCATGACGTATAAAACAAAAGGTGTCTGCGCCAGCCATATTGAATTTGAAGTAGATGACAATAAGAAAGTCCACAATGTCCGTTTCATCGGCGGATGCAGCGGAAATACCCAGGGTGTAGCCAGTCTTGTAGAGGGAATGGATGCAGAGGAAGTGATCAGCAGATTAAAAGGAATCAAATGCGGATTTAAGAATACCTCATGTCCGGATCAGCTTTCCACTGCACTGGAGGAAGTTCTGAACAAATAAACAACTGTGGAAATACTGAACAGTTACGCAGGTGACCATATAAAATATCCCACGAAAACTATAGCAAGCCTCTTAAATAATGTAAATTGAATCAATATATTATTTACAAAGATTGCTATAGATAAAGTTTCGTGGGATATTTTTTTAATTTACATATCTGTCCTGTCCCATTTATCACACAGGGACTGAACATCTCTTGAAAATCTTTCCAGATCTTTATTCGGCGTTCCTTCATTTTTCCTGATAACCGTAATAAGCCTGTAACCAAGTGCCAGAAGTTTCTCGAAGGCTCTGGCTGCTCTTGTTGCCTTCGGTGATGCAGATGCTTTCTGGATTTTCACACCCTTTGCCTCATACAGACATACATCGTCTGCCAGATCATAAACCGTACCGCTGAACGGAGCCATTGTATCATACCCCAGTTCATCTGTCAGACGTTTTGCAAAAATCTCTGTAACTGTATCATCTCCATGAGTAACAAAGACTTTCTGCGGTTTCTCCTCAAATGCCTTCGCCCAGTCTAAAAGGCCATTCACATCCGCATGACCGCTGATTCCCGGCATCTGGCAGATATGCGCTGCCACATGAACAGGTTCACCAAACAGTTTCACATCTGCAGCCCCCTCGATCAGTGCTCTTCCAAGAGTACCGACCGCCTGATATCCTACAAAAAGAATCGTATTCTTCTCATTCCACAGATTATGTTTCAGATGGTGCTTGATACGGCCTGCATCACACATACCACTGGCTGAAATGATTACCTTGGGCTCCTCATCATAATTGATCGACTTCGAATCATCACTGGTGACGGAAATCTTCAATCCAGGGAAACTAATTGGATTAATTCCCTTTTTGATCAGTTCCATCGCTTCTTCATCAAAACAGTCATACTGATGCTCCGAGAAAATCGTGGTAGCTTCATTTGCAAGAGGACTGTCCACATATACTTTAAATCCGTCATGTCCATACACCAGTCCGTCTGCCTTGATCTGTCTGATAAAGTACAGCATTTCCTGCGTACGTCCCACTGCAAAAGAAGGAATCACAAGATTTCCTCCTCTGTCAAAGGTTTCCTGGATGATTTCTGACAACAGTTTCACATAATCCGGCTTTTCTCCATGACTGCGGTCACCGTAAGTGGATTCCATAACTACATAATCTGCATGGTGCAGATACTCAGGATCCTTGATCAAAGGCTGGCAGGTATTTCCAATATCTCCGGAGAATACAATCTTTTTCTCTGTATCCTCCTCCCTGACCGTCAGTTCAATACTTGCAGAACCCAACAAATGACCCGCATCAATAAACCGGACTGAAATTCCCTCTGCAGGAGTGATCATCTTATTGTACGGGCATCCCACAAAATTTCTGATCACTCCCATGGCATCTTCCATTGTATAAGCCGGAACAAATTCCGGTTTGCCCTGTCGTCTGCCTTTACGGTTTCTCCATTCTGCTTCAAACATCTGAATGTGCGCACTGTCTCTGAGCATAATATCGCATAAATGGCTGGTGGCATCTGTGGCATATACCGGTCCTCTGAACCCCTTTGCATAAATAGCCGGAAGATTACCTGAGTGATCTATATGTGCATGTGTCAGAAGAACAAATTCTATCTCTCCCAAAGCCACTGGTATTTCTGCATTTTCATAATAATCCGGTCCCTGCTCCATTCCGCAGTCTACAAGAAACTTGTGACCTGCTGCCTCCAGATAATAACAGGATCCCGTAACCTCATGAGTTGCCCCGATAAATGTAATCTTCATATAAAAACCTCCCTTCAGATTTTGATGTACTCTCGGAATCTTTTTGTGCTTGATTTTATGAGAAGATTTTTTGTCAGATGTGCCCGAATTTTTGAGGCGTACGCGGTGCGTACGTTGATAAAATTCGGGTGCATCTGGCGAAAAATCAGCCATAAAAGCAAGTGCAATAAAGACTCCGAGAGTACATTTTTGATATCCCCAATTGTTTTGCTGCATTTTGCCTGTTTAACCCGGCAGCTTTTTACTGCTTTTATGATCCTTCTATATTGTATTAATTATACACTACAATGAAACAAATTAACAATATCTTTTCTGAAAATAAAAAGCAGAAACAGTTTTTTTTCGACTGTTCCTGCCTTTCTTTGCATCTGCCACGTAAGAATTTTAAAAATTTGCCGATATTTTAATGATTCTCTGTCGGTCAGTGCATAAATATATAACGTTTTGTTCCGAGCCTTTGATCCGCACACTTATCCGAAGAATAAAATGCCGGATTTCTGCTTCGCAAACTTTCATTACATATACTATGCGAATCAAATCGGCAAATATCACACAAAAAAATAAAATTTTTTTATTTTTTTTCAAAAACGGATGTCTTCTGATATGTCTGCGTATTTTTATCCGGATATCGATAGTCAGCTATAGCAGTCATTCCCACCAGCGCAGTCAACATAACTACTGCCACTGCGGCAGCTGCAGATTTCAGGATTCTGTGAGTCCTGTTCCCGTCATACTCAAGACTTTCAAGTTTTTCCTTTGCCGCCCTGGTGCTTCCTGTCTTTTCAGCCCTGGCTGCTTCATTGAAATCCCCTGTTTCTCTCAGTCGGGTGATCAGCCGATCATACCCCGCCCGGATCTTCTCCTCGGATTCTTCCGGAAATTCATCCCATGAGGTTTTGCCTGCTGCGTTCAGCAATGCGGATTCAAGTATTTTGGTTTCAGTATCATACTGCTCTTGAAGTATTTTGTCTATCTGCTGATTTTTTGTCTGTATATCTGTTTTGTTCTTCATAATATTTAACTTTCCTTGACAATTTCTCCCCCTGGGTTCATATTAAATAGTAACGTATAGCAATTCCATAAAATAATGAATCCGGACATTTTCGCAGAATTTCACATATTCCCGGATTCCCTGCAGTCTTTTATAGAATTGTTGTAACTATTCAGAATAAAACAGGAGGAATCTCTATGAAACATATTGTGCTCACCGGTGGCGGCACAGCCGGACATGTGACTCCGAATATTGCTCTGATCCCACGCCTTAAGGAGCTTGGATACGAAATTTCCTATATCGGATCCTACGATGGAATCGAAAAAAAGCTTATTGAAGAAATGAATATTCCTTATTACGGAATCTCATCCGGAAAGCTGAGACGTTATTTTGATCTGAAAAACTTCACAGATCCATTTCGTGTACTGAAAGGATTCGGTGAGGCCAAAAAATTATTGAAACAATTAAAACCAGATGTGGTTTTCTCCAAGGGTGGCTTCGTGACTGTCCCGGTTGTAATCGCTGCCGGTCGACGTAAAATTCCTACCATCATTCATGAATCAGATATGACTCCCGGACTTGCAAATAAGATCTGCATTCCATCTGCAACAAAAGTATGCTGTAACTTCCCTGAGACTGTAAAAAGTCTTCCTGCTGACAAAGCAGTACTTACAGGTACTCCTATCCGTCAGGAATTATTAAACGGAAGTAAAGAGGCAGCCCGCGAATTCTGTGGTTTCACAGATGACAAACCGGTTCTTATGGTGATCGGCGGAAGTCTTGGTGCTGCATCTGTCAATGAAAATATCCGCAAAATCCTTCCGGAACTTTTAAAAGAGTTTCAGGTTATCCACCTGTGTGGTAAGGGAAAAATGGATGAAAGTCTCAAAGACACAAAAGGATATGTACAGTATGAATATATTAAACAGGAGCTTGCCGATCTGTTTGCTCTGTCTGATATCGTTATCTCCCGCGCAGGTGCCAATGCAATCTGTGAACTGAATGCTTTAAAAAAACCCAATCTTCTGATCCCGCTTTCTGCAAATGCCAGCCGCGGTGACCAGATCCTCAATGCACGTTCATTTGAACGTCAGGGATTCAGCATGGTACTTGAGGAAGAAGAGATTACAGAAAGCACACTTTTAAACGCAATCCGCGAACTGTACCAGAACAGAGAGTCCTATGTTCATGCCATGTCAGAAAGCAGTCATATGAATTCTATTGAAAAAATCACCGGGCTGATCGAAGACTGCGTAAATAAACAGTAATCACCGGGTTATTTTCTTATATTCCCTGGCAAGCCAGCGTCTCGTCCTCATGACTCTGTTATTCACATTATTTTCTGTGATATGATAATGTCTGGCAACGAGACGCGTTGGTATGTCATATAACGTTACACTGACATAGATTTCATAATTTGTCCTGTTCTTTTCTCTCAGTTTTTCAAATATCGACTGCAGGTATCCTGCTGCCTCCAGATTCAGAACAATCTCATCTACACGATTACCTTTTCTTACCCGCATATCTGTCATTTCCAGAATCACATCTGAGTTCGCATATTCATATTTCCTGAAGGCCTTTTTGCGATGATCGGATGCCTTATGGTAGCTGATTCTGACAATCAGATTCTCCAGTTTCTTTTCATCTGAAAAATCCACACTCCGGCCCATATGAAACAAAGTCTCAAATACATCCTGACAGACATCTTCTGCTTCATCTTCATCGCCAAGGATAAATTTTCCAATATTGAACGCCCGAGAGCGGTATTTCCTGTAGATACTTACAAAATCTATATTCTCCATCTTTTGCAATGTGCTGTATCAGAATATCAGGACAGCTGCTCCTTTACTTTTAACAGGATTTCTTCTTTATCTGCATCACTGAGTTCACCCGGGTGCCATGTGATTCCCACCTGATCTCCTTTATATCTCGGAATCAGATGCATATGAAAATGAAATACTGTCTGCCCTGCACACTCGCCATTATTCTGTACAATATTAAATCCGTCACATTTCAGTGCTGCTGTCATTGCTGTCGCCATTTTCTTTGCAAGAATCATTGCCTTTGCAGCCATTTCATCCGATAATTCATAAATATTGGCAGCATGCGATTTCGGAAGGATCAGCGCATGTCCCTTACTCGCCGGGCCCAGGTCAAGAATTACCCTGAAATTCTCATCCTCATAAAGTGTTGCAGCAGGAATCTCTCCATTAGCGATTTTACAAAAAATACAATTTTCCATCTTTAAATCCTTCTTTCTTAAAATTCAAGATTTTGATTTGCAATAATCAGTAATACTTGTCGTTTTATTGCGAATTTTTCAGGACGAAATCAGTTGCGGCTGAAAGTTCACAATGATACACTTTTCCTGAGGTGATAATATGCAGATTGAAATAACAAAACAATCAGAAAAAGATTTTCGTTTTCTTTTATCCAGACTTTCACATGAAATCCGTAATCCGGTCACGCTGATCAACAGTGAACTTCAGTTGATGGCTTCCTCTCACCCGGAACTGTGCAGTTACAGACAATGGGACAGTCTTATGGATAACCTTGAATATGTAAAAGAACTGCTGAAAGAACTCTCTGACTTCAGCCATGCGCAGACAGTTACTCTTGTTCCCGTAAATCCCGCGGAATTTCTGACCACTGTTTTATCCTGTCAGAAAAACACTCTGGACTATCTGGGAATCCGGCTGGAAATACATGTGGAACATACTTCTTCACCTGTTTTTCTTGACCGGATAAAAATGCGTCAGGTCATATTTAACCTGATCAAAAATTCCTGTGAAGCCATCGATCAGCCAGGCGGAAAGATTATTGTAAATCTCACCCCTGCAGATTCCGGCATCTGCATCTGTATTAAAGATAACGGATGTGGTATGACGCATAAGCAGACTGAGAATATCTTTCATCCCTTCATTACATATAAACCGGAAGGAACCGGTCTCGGGCTTGCAGTAACAGCAGAAATCATCTCTGCACACCATGGTCAGATCAGGGTTTCCAGCACTCCCGGTCAGGGTTCTGCCTTTTATATTTATCTGCCGGCATCCCCTGAATAAAGGTCGGTTATCCTGCACGCTGCGAAGGGTGATAAAGCAGAACTGCAAGCAGGAATCCACAGATAAGACCGCCTACATGTGCCGCATTGCCCACCCCTTCGCTTGTAAAACCAAAATAAAGCGAAAAAGCAGCCATGATCACTACCTGTCTGGCAGAAAGATCTTCAATATGACCTCTGCCCCTGATCACAGCATAGATCATTGCACCCATCACAGCAAACACTGCACCGGATGCACCTGCCGAAACTGCAAAATCCGCACTATCCAGTTCCAGGAACAGACACAGCAGATTTCCACCCATTCCTCCCAGAAGATAGATCAGCAGATATTTCAGTTTTCCAACTGTACGCTCCAGTCTGCCTCCAAGCACAAACAGTACCAGCATGTTATTTCCAAGATGCTGCGGTCCAAAATGAAGGAACATACTTGTAAAGATCCTATAGTATTCTCCCTGCATAATGGCGGGAGTATATGCCGCTCCGCACTGAAGCATATGCATGGTATCCTCTGATCCTCCGGTAAATTCCACTGCAGTAAAAACAAGAATATTCGCCAGAATGAGAAGCACTGTAACCGGTGCCTTTTTCAGTTCTTCCAAGTTTTACCTCTTTTCTGTTTCTTTATCTCAAAAACAATGTACCATTACTAATTGTAGCAGACCTCCTGTATTTTGTAAAAACATTTATTCCAGAAATATATATCTTGCCTGTGCAAAATCCACTTCATCTTCCGGTTCAAGCTGATATTCCTCATCCGGACGAAGTAATCTTCCATTTACAGACGTTCCGTTTCTGGAATTCATATCACTAAGGAAATAGTTTTCTTCTTTTTTTCGTATTTTTGCATGGATACGGCTTACGGTAGGCAGGCTGATCACCGCATCACAGGCAGTTTCCAGCTTTCCGATCACAGTCAGATCTTCATTGAGATAAATGGTCGCCAGTTCTCCCGGTTCTTTGCTCACCAGACTTGCAGGTCCGCTTACTGTTCCGGCAGATAGTACTACTGTTTCACCATAGTCCATATGTATCCGGGATGATTCGGAAGTTTTTTGTCCACAGTCTGACATTTTCTGCCCATTCACCGGCTGACTCTGATTTGTTTGCTGATTTCTCTCCACTGTCTGGGACAGGTTTTCATATAATCTGTCCTCCCATTTCTGCTCTGACACTTTTCCTTCTGCTTCTTTCCATCCTGATCTTTTCCCTGATGTTTTCTTTTCTGTTTTATTCCATGATGGCATATTTCTTATTTTTTCTATGTGTCTCACTGTTTCTCCTGATGCATACGTCTGTTCCGGGAGATGCAAAACTTTTTTTGTCTTTATAATACGCAGGCCCAGCATGATACCCGCTATAGCTATAACAATTACACCAAGTATGGTTTCCATTTCCACATATGGCAGATATCCCTTCAGGATAGCAGCTGCCAGTCCACAGATCAGAACAGCAGCCGGCACAATAACACCGACCGGGTTCAGTCGGCCGGGTTCTTTTGAATCTTCTCCTTCTCTTACAAATTCATTCCGGTTTTCATTATCTTCCGGGAAAGTCTCTTCTTCTGCAAACTCCATCTCCTGCTCTGTCTTTTTTGCATTTATTTTTTCTTTCTTCTCCCCATTTACATCTGAACTCTGAGTTTTATATAATTCTTCTTTAATATGCTCCAGATGAAAACTGTCTTCCATTGCTCTTTTATATACTCCATATCCAAGGATTACCGCATCCTGATCCTGATGGTCTATTTTCGGCAGAATATATTCTGTCAGAAGCTGAAACTGTTCTTTAATATCCTTCTCATATCCGGGCATCATACAGAAATAAATCTGTCTTTTTTCAATATCTGTATAAATATATTCCGGCGACATTATAAACTGTCCGGGATTGATCAGATATTCCGCCGCATCTTCCATAGCCTTTACAAAACCACCGAAAATAAGCCTGAGATCTTCAACTCCCATCTTCTTTTCTTCATACAGCACATTCACCGCCTGTTTCGAAGTAATATCAAAATAGATAAGAAATCTGCCATCCATCCCCTGTATCCTGCACTTCAGAAGAGAGGGAATCACATTTCCCGCAAGCATCCTTACCTGATAGGAATCTGTATTGATCTCATTCTCACCATAGACAATGAGATAATTATGATTCATATCCCTCTTATATTCTGTCCGCATACTATTCTATTCCCCCATTTCTCTCAGTACCGCCTGCGCCGCCCGCAGTCTGCGGATATGTTTCACCGGATTTATCACTGCGGATTTCCCTTCTGTCCTCAAATGCCAGCTCAGATTGCCATACGACGAGATCGTGTCCAGGTCATAGGTTACCTGCACTTCTTTTCCCACATTTGTCTGGGTACCTAAATTCTCCGCCCCGAAAAAGCCAATACTCCCCAGCTCCTCACTGCGCATCCTTGCAGTATCATATATTTCTCCATTTTTCTTAATCCCTTCCATGCTCCCGCTTACTGCCGATTCATAAGCTGCCGCTGTCAGCCATGCCCTGTTATGTACAAAAAAGCTCAGATAGATAAGTCCCATCAACACCAGCAGGATCAACGGCATGACACAGGCAGTCTCGATTGTAAAACTTCCCTTACGAATTATACTGTATTCATTTGTTATACAAAAATTATCTTTCATATCAAAAATCCTCCCAGATATCCTGCCAGCAGAAATGGCACAAACGGTATCTCCGTACTTCCCTTTCTGCAAAATCCCATCATCATGATGCCGGACCATACTGCACTGCAGATCATTCCCATAAAAAGTGTTGAAAAAAATTCTTCCGGGTACAGCACTGTCCCCAGTGCCATAAGCAGCCAGCCATCGCCCATTCCCACAGCACCTTCTGTAAGAATGCTGATCAGCACAAAGAGAAAACCTGTCCCCACGCACATAAGAACCTCCGGAACATTTCTTCTGCTATATATTGTCCACACAGTTCCGCAGACTGCAAATATTATGATCAGTAGAAGAGAAACCTGCTTTTTTCTGATATCTATCCATGAATTTATTCCCAGAAATCCAAGTACACATATTTCTTTTACGCCATTCATCTCCATATACATCTCTCCGGCAAAATTCAGCCACACCTGCTACATGCTCCCATTTCCGAAACAGAGGAAGCTTTTACCAGTCTTACCGAACGTTTCAGCCCACTGCAGGACTCCAGATTATGGTATCTGTTTCCCTGTTCCGTAACATATACCACTCCTGCCGGATTCTGATTCCTGCTGCAGATTTCACAGGCTGAATAATGCTCCCCGTACTTATTAGATGCAGATTTTGCGGAACTTCCGGGAATTTGTTTTAATGAAACATTCAGATAGCTGCAGCCCGGATTTTTATGGTACACACTGCCCGAGGCAGTTACATAAACCATCGGTTCTGTTTCTCCCTGCTCTCCTCCATTGTCAGGAAATTCGGTTCCTGTCCATGCATGGACTTTTACATGGTTATAAACTCCAACATCCGGAAGAGGTATCAGTCCACCAAAGGGTTTATACGTGTAGATATCCGGCAGCGTAATATCATCAACACTGTCCCCACCCGGAAGATACGCATACATTCCCGCCTGTTTTGCCTTCGTACACAATGCAGTCAGATGTTCCGTCTGCAGTTTATATATATCCATAAACGAAATCAGCGTAACCATTCCCAGGAAGAACAGCGGCAGTACAAGTGCTGTTTCTACTGCCAGACTTCCCTTCTTAATCTTTCCCCGAAAAGAGGTGCAGAAAGATACTTTTACAGAAGAAACTTCTCCAATATGTTCTTTTGCATTTGTCCGAAAATATTTCCGACTCTTTTGGGGGAATAAAAGATCGTAAATATTGCTTAGAGAGACTTTTCTCCTTTCATAAATTTTTTTATCTTTTTTTCCGATTTCTTCAATGCTTTGTTTTTCTTTCTGTAAAAGCATCTTTTCACACCTCTTTTCAGCAATTCATTCATAACAATACTGACGTATCACCTGAAATTCCTTTTTCCTGTTTGCTTTTACCTCCGCAAATGCCTCCAGAGCTACAACACAGGAATCCATATAAAAATTTGCCCTGCCTTTCTTTCTTATCGCATCTTCGATCATATCCATAGCTCTCATCACTTTCTTTTCCTTTGAAACAGGCAATATCAGAACCTGAAGGTAATCCTCATAGGACAATCCATGTTCATTGTTTTTCCGCATGGAATCCAGTCCTTCCATCAGACTTGAAAGATTAGACAGTGAAATCTGCCAGTCTGCGGAAGTTTTTACAAGGGGAATCTTCCCTCCTGCAAAAAGCTCTCTCACATCCAGTACGCTCTCCGCAAATGCCCAGCATAAAAGCAATGCAGACTCTATCACTACCGCTGCCGGAGGAACCAGAAATCCCGACGCAATGGCTGCAGCGAGTGCCTGTGCCTCTGTTCTTTTTACATTATCTGCCATCAAACATGCAAAGTTTACGCCTTCTCTGATGAACAAGAGCTTTGATGCCACAGATTTAAGGTTATCTATATCATTGTCTCTTCCTCCAAAAACATATTCCATCTGATATGCAAGACTTTCTTTTGACGGATCTGTGTAATTTCCCAGATGATTCATCAGATACTGCTGAAACAAAACCCCGGAAGTATAACTGCTATCTGCTGTCACTCCGTCCGGCATCTCCATTCCCTGTTGCAGCTGTCTTCCCGAAACCATTGTGTCTTTGCTGACTGTCCGGGTGGAAATTTCCCGTCCGGGTGGCAAAACCAGCTCCAGTATTCCCATTTTCATAATTCTTTTTATAATACTGATGGGATTGTCAGCCTGTGGCTGCGTCGGTGCTGGCTGGGTTGATATTTGTCCTTCCTGTTGCTGCCTGTTTTCAGCTTCCTGTGCTGCCTGCCGGCTTTTCTGAGAAGCCTGATTCATTTCTGAATCATATCTGTCGATGGAGCCTCCTGTCTCCGCCTGTTTCGCTTTCAGATCCGCCTCTTCTGCTTTTCTCTCTCGATCAGACATTTTGTTGAGAAGGAGCTGTACCCCCTGACTTCCAAGAGTTTCCTGCATATACTGCACAATCTGCTGATAAAAAACCTCTCCGCACTCATCTGTCAGAAGCCGGTAACCGGTAAGTCCGCTCTGATGCAGTTCAAGTTTCTGACTGTTCTGCTTTAACACCGGTTTCATATAGGATTCCAGATTATCGCAGATCTTTGCGAGATTAAGCTGCCCGCCTCCCATGGAACCATCCAGCGCAAACAGATCATATTCCTCAAGAAGTTTCCTGTCATACTGTCCAAATACAGAATAAAGTCCGATATCCATACTGTTGAGTATTTGGGTTCTGGCCGATGCCATACATACAGATTCTATACTTGTACATACAAGAGACAAAAGCAGACTGAGTATTAATGCAAGAAATAATGTAATGCTTCCTCTTTCCTTTCCGCAATATTTCATACAGGAAGTACACCTCCTTCTCTTTTCATCTTAAATAGAATTACTCTGTTTGGCGATCTTTGAAAGAATGCTCTGCACCAGTTCGGTCAGCTGCTCTTTGAAAATAATGACAAGCCCGATCAGGACTACAAGAATCAGAATGATCTCCACAACACCTACAGCGTCTTCTTCCTCTGCGAATCTTCGTATCAGTCCGTTTTTCTTTTTTATCTGTCTTATCAATTGTCCCATTTTTTCCCTCCATATCCAAAAGCACCCTTTACGCTGCACAGAATTTACTGCAGCACCTTATCATGTTTCTCCGTAGAAAGACATAAAAGCAGGAATCATGACAATTGCCATAACGACAATAAGCATCATGATCATCGGCACCAGAAGTTTTGTGGCTGCAGCCTCTCCAAGAACACGTGCTTTTCTCTTTCGTTCTTCCCATGCTTCGGTTGATTCTCTTTCAAGCATATCAGCCATCTGTCTGCTGCCCTTCTGGAGATTCTGGATAAGAAGCGTGGCAAATGTTTTATACTTTGCCTGACCACATCTTTCTCCAAATCTTCTGTATGCTTCACTTTCAGAAACTCCGCTTTCCATCTCATAGCAGACAATCCGTATCTCTTCATACGCAGGTCTTGGATTCCGCTTTCTCTTTCTTCCATAATCCAGAGAAATTTTCTGGAATGCCTTTCTTACAGTCATCCCGGCCTGAACCAGAAGTGTAAATTTCATGATCAGTCCCGGATAATCCATAAGAAGTTCTTCATACCGTTTCTGAAGCTGAACCTGTTCTTCTCTCCCTTTCATCACAAGAATTGCCATTGCCGCAATAAGAAACAGTCCTGTCAGAAGCATTCCGGAAGTGTCTGCCGGACTTTCCCATTTTACCTTTTTTCCATTCAGCTTATCCGGAAGATAATAATAATCCGGATCACTGCGCTGCTCGTTATACCGGGATACTGCCTCTGCAATACTTTTTTGTGCCTGTTCTTTTCTGGTCAGCTTCTTATTCTGTTTCGGTTCTTCCTCCTGCTCTTCCAGTTCCTTCTCCGGTACCTGAATGTACATGGAGACCGGTTCTTCTCCGTCAACGGATACCATAAATTCCTTCTCATATGATCCTGTATCCTCCTTTTCCAGACGGTATCCCTGAGGATACACCTGTCCACCGTTTTGCAAAGTAAGGATCATGCCCAGCAGATTTCCGGCTATCGCTACTACCGCAAAAAGTCTGATACCATCCTTCCCTCCGATTCCGGAAGATGGAATCCATCCTTTTTTCCAGCCGGTCAGTGCACACAGGATCATAACAAAAATGACAACATGTATCCACATTTGTACTGTCACACCTCAATATCTACAATCCTTCTGCCAAGCCAGTATGCCGCAGCATAAATGACAAGACAGATACTCATTGCTGCAATTCCAAAGGGATTTCCATAAAGAACACTTAAGAAGCCCGGTGAAGTCATCTGCAAGTACAGGATAATTCCCACAGGCATAAGACTCATGATCATCTGTTCTGACTTCTTTGCTGCCAGTGTAGCCTCTATCTCTTTTTTAACGTCAATCTTATCTCCAAGCATACGAGACACCTTCTGAATTACCCGGTTCATATCACCACCTGTACGCTTGGCTGTATAAAATACAGAGGCAAAATTTTCGATATCTTCTATCTGACTTCTTTCTCCAAGATCCAGAAACAGCTCTTCCAGCGGAACACTGATATGCTGCTGGCTTTCAATATAGCGAAATTCCTCCACAATATCCGTTCCCTTTCCGTAGAGTCTCTCCAAATCTCTGACACAGGTTTTTACCGCGCTTTCCACCGAATATCCGGCCTGAACCGCAACACTCAGCGAAGTAAGTGCATCCTTAAACTGATAATTCAGATTCTTCCGTCTTTCCCTGATCATACGATTTTTCTGCCATTTCAGATAAAACACAGGAACGGGAAGCATAAGAAGCAACACCCATTTACTTTTGTAAAAAAGATAATCTGCCATTATGCACAACGCCAGTGCCTGTCCCATATATTTCAGAAGTTCTTTCATAGAAAAACGATAATGATCATAATTACGTTTCTGATAAAGCTGTTCTTTTTCTTTCCCTTTCATAGTTCAATCCCCGCTCTTTCCAGTTTTTCCACATGGAGGAGGGATGCTGTCTTTACAAGACCTTTCCCTTCCTGCCATTGATACAGCGGCCGGATACGGATTTCTCCATTTTCAAAGCCACACACCTCAGTTACTTCCAGCAATTTCCTTGATTTATCCCTCATTCTTCCCAGATGTACCAGAATATCCACTCCGGAAGCAATCTGTCTTCTGATTGCTTCCAATGGAAGATCAACGCCCATCAGAACCATTGTTTCCAGTCTGGATAACATATCCCTGGCAGAATTGGCATGGGCAGTAGACAGCGACCCTTCATGCCCTGTATTCAATGCCTGAAGCATATCCATTGCCTCTCCGCCACGGACTTCTCCCACTATGATTCTGTCCGGACGCATTCGTAATGCAGCTTTGATCAGATCTCTGATCGTAACAGAAACTGCTCCTTCCATGTTTGCCATCTTTGCTTCCAGCCGGACCAGATTGTCAATTCCCCTGATGCGAAGTTCTGCATTATCTTCTATTGTGATCAGTCTTTCGTCCCTGGGGATATATTCCGACATTGCTGCAAGAAATGTCGTCTTTCCGCTTCCGGTTCCGCCTCCTATGACCATGGAATATCTGGCCTTCACAAGCTTCTCCAGAAATTCTGCACATTCCTGTGTGATACTTCCCAGTGCGATCAGCTTTTCCATTGTAATGGGGTGTTCAGGAAAACGCCTTATAGTGAGAATCGGACCATTTAATGCAACCGGATAAATTACAGCATTTACCCTGGAACCATTTTCCAGCCTTGCATCCACGATCGGCATGGATTCATTGATCACACGATTACATTTGCCAACAATCTGCTGGATCACATCCTCCAGTTTCTCAGCAGAAGTAAAACTTTTATGCCATTTCATAAGCTTGCCGGCCCGTTCTACAAAAATAGTATCCGGCCCGTTTACCATGATCTCAGTCACTGTCTCATCATCCACCAGTTCCTGAAGCACATCCAGTTTGCGGACAGAATAAAACAGTTCCTGACGAAGCTGTACCTTTTCTTTCAGCGCAAGACGGACATCTTTTATCTGGTTCAGAATCAGCTCATCAATCACATCAAGGATTTCTTTATCCGATAATTCTCTGGACAGATCCAGTTCTTCCATCAGCATCTGCCGCAGCTTTCTAAATACATCTTTGTTCATCCTTTTTCCCTTTACAGCATCTTTCCGGAACTTTTTTAATTTTCTTTTTTCTGGCTTTCTTTCCTCAGAAGGTTCCGCACATAATCTCCCAGTTCACTCCACATCAGCTGTTCAACATACGCAGGTGACAGACAGGTTGCCATATGAAACGGTGGATTTATCTTTTCCGTCTTTTCCAGAATCTGAGGATAATCCCAGATTCGGACCAGATTCTCAAACTGCGCAATCTTACACTGTGAAACAGCATCAGACAATACAGGCATATAAATCTTCTTACACATATCCAGCAGCTGGAAATTTTCATCAATCCCACATCCAATATCCAGCACAATCACTTCATAAGAACTGTCAAGTATAAGCATCTGAAAAAGCCGTTCCCAGTCCTGCCAGGCTGTTGTACGGATATCTGCCGGCATCTGCACAGGTGGAACATAATCCAGATTATTGATCGTCTGTATCATACTGTTCATCTTATAGAGAAGATTCTGGTTATCCTGTCTCACATAATAAAGAAGATCACTCAGATTGTGGGCAAAACCTTTTCCCATCAATTCTTCAAATCCGGAATATTCTTCCATATTCAGATAAAGAACGGCTCGTTCTTTGGCAAGTATCTGTCCAAGTGTCAATGCAAAAGAGGTTTTCAGACAACGTCCCAGAGGTGAAAATATTCCAATAATTTCTGTTGTCTTTTTTAATACAGCAATCTGATCTGCCACTGTCTTTTTTTCGGCGCCATAACATGCCATCACTTCCCGGAGAACATCAGAAGAAGACTGATATTTATACACACTTGGATACTGGTCAAGTTCCGGAGGGTGTACCCCTTCCGACAAAATGATGATCTTCCCGATATCCAGATCCCGGACTTCCCGGCACATAGCCCGCCCGGAGATCAACAGCAACTCTATATGTGTTTGTTTCCCATAGGCGATCAGGTTCTCTACAGATGTAAATGCCTGTATCTCAAAGGGAATATTCTTCTTCCGATTCATATAGTCCATAAAGTTCAACGCATAATCCACTTCCAGATCGCATACTGCAAAAATATTTCTTTTCAATAGATACCTCCTGCATATAACAACACACTTATAAAAACAGGAATCGTAAAATGGAAATTTTCAGGAGCAGCAATATTTTTTCTCCGATAGGAACTAATCTTTCCCGTACCGACTGTACATTTCACATATTCAATAAAATAAAGGATACGTTCACAGAAATTGTGGTTAAAGATCAGAAGTGCGGCAGAAATACCTGCACCTGTCAGAAAAGAAATAAAGATGCATTTTATGATAGATTCACAGCCCATTATCCCTCCCAGTGCGCAGAATAATTTAATATCTCCGGCACCTATCATCCCAAAAGCAAAGAGGATCATAAGAAATAACGGCATTACGCTTCCCATTATAAAAAATCCAATTCCCGTAATATTCTTTTGCCATATACAGACAAACAGTCCCACAGACATGGAAAAAATAATCCATCCGTTATCAACTTTTGCTGTACGGATATCCATGATCATGGCAGTTCCGGCAACCGTTACAGGAAAAAGGTGAAAAAATGCATATTGCATCACCTCCAGTCTTATATTTTTCGCAACTGTTTCGATACTGTTCATACAATAGGAAACAGTCTGTCTCTTCTTTGGTATTTTAAAAAAATAAAAGTGGAATTAACCGCCGAACTGACGGGATTGAATCACCAGAAGAACTCTGGTGAGTATTATTATAGGACCGGACAATCCATTTGTCCAGTCCTATTTTTTGTCGAATTTCTAAAATATTTATAAACTTGTTACCTGTCCACACGCTGCTATCCCGAAATATACTATGCGAAGTGTATTACTGAGAACAAATTGAACAGTAACATAAACCCGGCTATAATGCACTTCACAGAAAGAATATCATGCACCTGTCAATTAGAGTTCGATTTCCTGTCTGCATCCTTCCGGTACAATGATAATACCATTTTCTGTATCTTTCACTATGCTTCCACCAGTAACATCGGCTATTTCATGAATATTTCTCAGCAGATAGGTCATACCTCCATTTTCTGCTGAAGCTTCCAGAGTGAGTTTATTTCCCTCTCTTACAGCTTTTACTGTAAAAGCTGTCTCTCCTTTACGCGTCACTACCTCACAGGATGCAGTTTCATTTACTTCATAAACCTGAATCTGTACATCTTTCTCCAGTTCATAATCAACGGTAGTATCTACAGCACCAATCGGAAGCAGAGTATTCTCTCTTACAAATACAGGCAGTGAAAAAAAATCATAATCTTCTTCATACCATCTTCCGCCTTCTTTGACTTCTCCGCTTAAAAGATGAGTCCATTTTCCTGCCGGCAGATAATATTCTGCATGACCTTCTTTGTTGAAGATTGGTGCAACCAGAATACTGTCACCTAACATATACTGCATATCCAGATATTTGGTTGCAGGATCATCGTTAAATTCCATGATCATTGCACGCATGGACGGAATACCTGTCTTGTGTGATTTTACGGCCATAGAATACAGATATGGGAGTAATCTTAATTTCAGCTTTGTAAACTTACGGCATACATCTACAGCTTCTTCATCAAACAGCCACGGTACACGATAACTCTTGGAACCATGGAGACGGCTGTGTGTGGAAAGAAGACCAAACTGCAGCCAGCGTTTGTATACATCCGGTGCTGCTGTCATTTCAAATCCGCCCATATCATGACTCCAGAAGGAAAATCCTGATAAAGTAAAGGACAGACCACCTCTTAAGCTCTCAGCCATGGAGGCATAGGTTGCAGAACAGTCACCGCCCCAGTGAACCGGGAACTGCTGTCCGCCTGCTGTCGCACTTCTTGCAAAAAGGATTGCTTCACCTTCACCTTTTACTTCCTTCAGCAGATCAAATACTGCCTTGTTGTAAAGGTACGTATAATAATTATGCATAGAAACCGGATCTGAACCGTCATAATATTTCACATCGACCGGAATTCTCTCGCCAAAGTCTGTCTTGAAACAGTCAACACCCATATCAAGCAAAGTTTTCAGCTTATTCTGATACCACTTCACTGCATCCGGATTTGTAAAGTCAACCAGGCCCATGCCAGGCTGCCAGTTGTCGATTTGCTTGATTCCTCTTCCGTCTGCACGCTGTACCAGGTATCCGTTCTTCAGACCCTCTTTAAAGAAGTTAGTTCCCTGTGCAATATATGGATTAATCCATACACAGATCTTAAGTCCTTTATCCTTATAACGTTTCAGCATTCCCGGTACATCCGGGAAGATTCTGGAATCCCATTCAAAATCACACCAGTGGAACTCTTTCATCCAGAAGCAGTCAAAATGGAATACACTCAATGGAATATCTCTGTCTGCCATTCCCTGGATAAAGGAATTGGTCGTCTCTTCATCATAGTTTGTTGTAAAGGATGTGGAAAGCCATAATCCAAAGGACCATGCAGGCGGCAATGCCGGTTTTCCTGTAAGATCTGTGTAGTTCTCAATTACACCCTTAATGTCATCTCCGTAAATAATATGATATCTGATCTCTTCACCTTTCACAGAGAATCCCACATTCTCAACCTTTTCACTTGCAACTTCGAAGGAAACATGATCACTGTGGTCTACGAATACGCCATAATGTTTGCTTGTTACATAGAATGGAATATTTTTATAAGAAATCTGAGAAGCTGTACCGCCATCTTCATTCCAGATATCAACAACCTGACCGTTCTTTACAAACGCTGTAAATCTCTCACCCAGACCATATACACATTCTCCAGGTGCAAGAGAAAGCTCTGTCACCATATATGGCTGATACTGTGCTGCCATATAGTTCGGTTCCGGGAATTTTGTCAGCGTAGCTCTGTCATATTGCATATAGCCAAGATTGCGGAATCCGATGTTTGTGAGAACTTTTCCGCCTGCTTCATATGTAATCTTAAAGTCTTTCAAGTCCACTCTTACTGTCATTCTTCCGGCTTTCATCACAGCTTCATCTTCTGTAATCTCAACCTCTGTTTCCTGTGGATCCTCATTCAGCTCATACCTTGGCTCACCTTTTACATAACCTTCATAATGATAACTTCTTACACTTATGATATCTTTACGTACAGAAATAAATTCTGTAGTGATAGTTCCGACATCCAGAGCACCGCCTCTGTCTGTGATCTGGCGGAATGGAGAAACAATTCTCATTCCTCCCGGAATTGCTTCCGCAGTAAAAGCCTGCATCGCATAGGATGCGTTTGCGCGTTCATTTTTCTCCCAGTAACCTTCTGTGAACTTCATTCCTGATCCTCCTTGCTTTTAATCTTATGATTTGCTTATTTTCCGAAATTGAAACTCTTTCAGTACCTTGCGGGATAACGGACTGCTGAATAGTTATCTGATACCAGTATACATCATGATTTTTTTTCTTACCAGCAATATAACCCAAATTTTATCTGTGCAAAAAACAAAATCTGTATATTGCATAAAAACAAAAGATTGTGGTAATATTCTTCAAAATATACACGTTCTACAAGTATATCTATTTTTGCACCAGGAGGTAAGAAAATATGTGCACAGCAGCAACTTATAAAACAAAAGATTTCTATTTCGGCAGAACCCTTGATTATGAATTTTCCTACGGTGATGAAATCACCATCACACCACGAAACTACCCATTCCATTTCCGTCATTCTGATAAAGCCCCTGACTCTCACTATGCCATCATCGGAATGGCTCATGTGGCCGGAGACTATCCACTCTACTATGATGCCATTAATGAAAAAGGTCTCGGCATGGCAGGTCTGAATTTCGTAGGAAATGCAGTCTATGCAGAACCAGTATCGGACAAAGAAAACGTAGCCCAGTTCGAATTCATCCCATGGATTCTCAGCCAGTGTGCCACCTTAAAAGAAGCCCGCCAGAGACTCTCAACTATGAATCTCACCAACACACAGTTCAGTGAGAACTTCCCATGTGCTCAGCTCCACTGGATCCTCGCAGATGCTTCCGGCTGCCTCGTTATCGAATCCATGCAGGACGGCCTCCATATCTACGAAAATCCTGTAGGGGTACTAACCAATAACCCACCCTTCCCACAGCAGATGTTCCAGCTTAACAACTACCAGTCTCTCTCCCCTCGCCAACCAGAAAACACCTTCGCTCCAGGATTAGAACTCCAATCCTACAGCCGCGGTATGGGCGCCCTCGGCCTCCCGGGAGACCTTTCCTCCGCCTCCCGCTTTGCCAAAGTTGCCTTCACAAAAATGAACTCCAGATCCGGCGACTCCGAACTCGAAAGCGTCAGCCAGTTCTTCCACATCCTCGGCTCCGTAGATCAACAGCGTGGCTGCTGCGAAGTAGCAAAAGGCAAATATGAGATCACTCTCTACACTTCCTGCTGCAACACAACAAAGGGAATTTATTATTATACCACCTATGAAAATCATCAGATCAATGCTGTCGATATGCATCGTGAAAATCTGGATACAACAGTCCTAATCCGATATCCTGTACTCGCAAAACAGAATATCTGTTTCCAGAATTAATGTGAAGCACTCTATACCTGTGGCAATTTCGACAAATATTCTTTAATTATAGCCATTGCCATTTTTCAGTTCTGTACGGTATAATAAAGACAAATTATTGGTTTCAAAAAGAGGTAATAACAATGGTACATTTTTTTGATATTACAAAGTTCAACTTATATAAAGAAGATAACCGGCGCGAAGTAAAAAAAGCAAATGGCGGCCTTCCTTCTTCTTTATGGGAGACTTACTCTGCTTTTGCAAATTGTTATGGCGGCGTAATTATTCTGGGAGTTGCCGAAAACAAAGATGGAACCTGGAGAACTACAGGTTTAAAAAGTACAGACAGGGACAAGCTGTTAAAACATTTCTGGGATACAATCAATAATCGAAAAAAGGTCAACGTAAATCTTCTATCTGATCAGGATGTAGAGATATATGAGAAGGATGAAGATACTATCATCGTGATTTATGTTCCTATGGCAAACAGAGAACAAAAACCTGTGTATATTAATGATGATATATTTGGCGGAACATTTCGAAGAAATCACGAAGGAGACTATCATTGTACCAAACTTCAGGTGAAAGCCATGCTCCGCGACCAGACAGACAACACTATGGATATGGATGTACTGGATGATGTTCCAATAAGCGACCTAAATTATGAAACCATTCAGGGATATCGCAACAGACATCGAGCCCTTAAACCTGCACATCCATTTGGCCGTTTAAATGATTCTGAATATTTACGCAGCATAGGAGCTGCTGCCATTTCCAATATTGATAAATGCCTTCATCCAACAGCTGCAGGAATGCTAATGTTTGGAGATGAATATAACATTGTACGACATTTCCCTGAATATTTTTTAGATTATCGTGAAATTCTGGATCCAACTATACGCTGGACCGATCGCTTACAGTCAAGTTCCGGTGAATGGTCCGGTAATATATGTGATTTTTACTTCCGAGTATATAATAAACTTGTTAAAGATATCAAGGTACCTTTTAAAACAATCGATGGAAACCGTATTGATGATACTCCCGTACATGAAGCATTGAGGGAAGCCCTCGCAAACTGTTTGATAAATGCAGACTTTTATGGTGTTCGAGGCATTGTAGTCCGAAAAGAAGCTGACAGAATAGTATTTGAAAATCCAGGATATTCCAGAACAGGAAAACAACAAATGAAAAAAGGGGGAATTTCTGATCCTCGCAACAAAGTACTCATGAAAATGTTTAATCTGATCAATATCGGCGAGCGTGCCGGCAGCGGAGTACCCAACATTTTTAACACATGGGAGGATCAAGGCTGGGTTGAACCAGTTATAGAAGAACAATTTGATCCAGATAGAACTCTTCTGATTCTTAGCTTCGATAAAAAACAAGCGATAAAAACAAGCGATAAAAAACAAGCGATAAAAACAAGCGATAAAAAACAAGCGAATAAATCCTGTCATAAAAAACAAAACCAAAAAACTTTGGAAAATATAGAAAAAATCAGAGAGTATTTATCTAAAAACAATATCTCAAAAACCAGTGATATTGCTGAATATATTGGATTAAGTCTTCCGCGAACCCGGGCTATTTTAAAAGAAATACCTGATGTATCTCCAATTGGAAATAATTCAAACAGAAAATGGACTCTGCAAAAATAATTTTCACCAGCCAAGAAATAAGTCAGAACATGGTACAAAGCAATAAAAGCATCTACGGAAAGCCTTCATCAGACCATCCAAAGATGCTTTTTATTGATATATTTTGTTTCTTTAAATTTCTTTATGACTCGTAACCCTAAGTCGTGCCATAGCTCTGGACAGAGCCAACTGATTCATATGATACTCCTGAATACTCTGCTTCTGTCTCATCTGCTCTTCTGCTCTCTCCTTCGCTTCCTGTGCCCTGCGGATATCAATCTCCTCAGGACTCTCTGCCGTCAGACAGAACAGCTTCACACGGTTATTGATCATCTCCACAAACCCACTGCTCACAGCCAGAACATGCTTTGTGCCATCAGCTTCCTCGAAACGCATTTCTCCCGGAATGATAGCAGCAACAATATTCTCATGCTGTGCCAGAAAGGCCTGCTCACCGTCAACAGCCGGGATTGTCAGGGTTTTGGCACGTCCTGCAAACGCCAGCTTATTACTGGCATAAATCTCAAGACCAAATGTATCTGCCATAAAATCCGCTCCTTATTCCTGACCCATCTCAGTCTTTGCTTTCTCGATGACATCCTCAATTGTACCAACATTGAAGAAAGCATTTTCCGGATACTGATCCATCTCACCATCAACGATTGCCTTGAATCCACGGATGGTTTCTTTCAGAGGAACATATTTACCCTTGATACCTGTGAAGTTCTCAGCTACATGGAACGGCTGAGAAAGGAACTTCTGGATCTTTCTTGCACGGAATACAGTGCTCTTATCCTCTTCAGAAAGCTCTTCCATACCAAGAATAGCAATGATGTCCTGAAGTTCTTTATATTTCTGAAGGATTTCCTGTACTTTACGTGCTACTTCATAATGTTCTTCACCTACAACATCCGGCTCCAGGATACGGGAAGTAGATTCCAGCGGGTCAACGGCCGGATAAATACCCTGCTCTACGATCTTTCTGGAAAGAACGGTTGTTGCATCCAGATGAGCAAATGTAGTTGCAGGAGCCGGGTCAGTCAGGTCATCGGCAGGTACATAGACAGCCTGTACAGATGTTACAGAACCATCCTTAGTAGAAGCGATACGTTCCTGAAGTTCACCCATCTCAGTAGCCAGTGTTGGCTGATAACCTACGGCTGAAGGCATACGTCCAAGAAGGGCGGAAACCTCGGAACCAGCCTGTACAAAACGGAAAATATTATCAATGAAAAGAAGCACATCTCTGTGTTCCTCATCTCTGAAGTACTCAGCCATTGTCAGTCCGGTTTCAGCAACACGCATACGGGATCCCGGTGGCTCGTTCATCTGTCCGAACACTAAGGCTGTTTTTTCAAGAACACCGGACTCTTTCATTTCTGACCATAAGTCGTTACCTTCACGGGAACGCTCTCCAACACCTGTGAAAATGGAATATCCGCCATGCTCTGTGGCAATGTTCTGGATCAGCTCCTGGATCAGGACTGTTTTACCAACACCGGCACCACCGAACAGACCGATCTTACCACCTTTTGCATATGGTGCAAGAAGGTCGATAACCTTAATACCTGTTTCCAGGATTTCTACAGCCGGTTTCTGATGTTCGAAATCCGGCGGATCTCTGTGGATGACCCATTTCTGTTCTCCCTCAAGGGAAGGACCGTCATCTACTGTATCACCAAGTACGTTAAATAAACGTCCCAGTGTCTTATCACCTACAGGAACCTTAATGCCGCTTCCTGTGGCGATGACTTCTCTGTCTCGCTGTAAGCCTTCGCTTGCGCTCAGCATAATGCAGCGTACCATATTGTTTCCCAGATGATGGGAAACTTCCATTACACATCTTTTACCGTTGTTCTCTACCTCAAGGGCATCCTTAATCTCAGGAAGATTTCCATCTTCAAAAACAACGTCTACAACAGGTCCCATAACCTGTACAATTTTACCTTTGTTCATCGTCGTCACTTCCTTTTTTGTGCTTTTGCACCGCTGACAATCTCAGTGATTTCCTGTGTGATGGCAGCCTGACGCGCACGGTTGTACTCAATGGATAACTCCCTGAGCATCTTCTTTGCACTGTCCGTAGAGGACTGCATTGCCATCATTCTGGCATTATTTTCACTGGCATACGCTTCTACAAGACATCCATAGATCAGACCGGTCAGGTAATTTGGGATCATGGTATTCAGAAGTACATCGGCTGATGGTGACAGCACGATTTCCTCCTGTGGCATGTCCGCAAGCATTGCCTGATTTGGCAGGAACTCTGCTTTCTTCAATGGAAGAAGCTGCATATTCACCGGCTCCATTGTAACTGCACTCTGCATCTCCGTATAGAAAATACGGACTTCGTCCAGTTCTCTGTCCAGGAACGCTCTGACAATCTCCTCTGAGATCAGACGCGCTCTGTGCATGGTCGGTTTCTGTACTGTATATGGAAAGTTCTCTGCGATATCCATATGTTTCTTCGTGAAATACTGACGGCCTACCATACCCAGCACATAAAGCTTGCAGTGCTCATGCTCTGCCATAAACTGTTCTGTCATTTTCTGGATATTATGGTTATAGGCACCTGCCATACCCTTATCACCGGTAACTACGATACAGCCAATCTTACGGTCTTCCTCCGCAATCTTATGACGGATACTGAAAAAAGGATGCTCTGTATCCGGCATATGACGCAGGATTCTGGAAATTGCTGCCTGCATATTATAGTAATACGGCTCTGTATCAGACAGGATTCTTTTGGCCTTCTGCATCTTGGATGAAGAGATCATATACATGGCATTGGTGATCTTCATGGTGTCCTGAATGCTTTTCATTCGAGTCTGAATCTCTTTCGTACTGCCCATATCAACACCTACCTGCTCTTATCTGCAAATTCTTCTGCCACTTTCACGATCTTTTCTGCCAGTTCATCCGGAAGCTGTCTCTTCTCCTCGATCTCTCTTCCGATTTCCGGATAAGCACTGTCAAAGTAGTCCAGCATATCTCTCTGATACTTCTTCATCTTCTTGGTTTCCACGTGCATCATTGCTTTGTGTGTTGCCGCACAAAGAGTGATGACCTGCTCATGAAGACTTAACGGGCTTGAAAGCGGCTGTTTCAGAAGTTCCATAAGTCCGCTTCCGTATTTCAGCTGCTGAGTTGTAGCCTCGTCCAGATCAGAACTGAACTGTGTAAAGATTTCCATCTCACGATACTGAGCCAGATCGATACGGACACTTCCTGCTGCTTTCTTCATGGCTTTTGCCTGTGCAGCACCACCAACTCGGGATACGGAAAGACCTACGTTAACCGCCGGACGCATACCGGAGTTAAACAGGTCACTCTCCAGGAAGATCTGACCATCTGTGATGGAAATAACGTTTGTAGGAATATATGCGGAAAGGTCACCTGCCTGTGTCTCAATGATAGGAAGTGCAGTGATAGAACCACCGCCGGCCTTTTCATTCAGACGGCTGGAACGCTCCAGTAATCTGGAATGGAGATAGAATACATCTCCAGGATAAGCCTCACGTCCTGGTGAACGTTCCAGAAGCAGTGACAGTGCACGATATGCAACCGCATGCTTGGATAAATCATCATAAACCATTAATACATCTTTTCCCTTATACATAAAGTACTCAGCAAGTGCAGTACCTGCATAAGGAACAATATACTGAAGCGGTGCACAGTCACTGGCTGTAGAGGAGAATACTGTTGTATAGTCCATAGCACCATGTTTCTCCAGAGTAGATACGATCTTAGCTACTGTGGAAGCTTTCTGTCCGATTGCAACATAGATACAGATTACATCTTTGCCTTTCTGGTTCAGAATGGTATCCAGTGCAACGGAAGTCTTACCTGTCTGTCTGTCACCGATGATCAGCTCACGCTGGCCACGGCCGATGGGGAACATGGAGTCAATAGAAAGAATACCTGTTTCCAGAGGAACTGTTACAGATTTTCTGTCAATAATTCCAGGTGCCGGATTCTCTACCGGACGATACCCGTCTGCCTTGATCTCACCTTTACCATCGATTGGCGCTCCCAGAGCGTTTACGATCCTTCCGATAAAAGCGTCACCTACAGGCACACCTGCCTGCTTCTGGGTTCTTGCTACCTTTGTTCCTTCTTTGATCCCTGTATCTTTACCGAACAGGATACATCCGATGCTGTTTGCACGGATATCCTGAACCATACCTTTCAGACCATTCTCAAAGGTTACAACCTCGCCATACATAGCATGATCAATACCATGTACCGTGGCGATACCATCTCCGACGGAGATGACTGTTCCTACTTCCTGGTCCTTGCTGATTTCGTCATAATTCTTAATTTCTTCTTTCAGAATCGAAATGATTTCATCTGGATTCATTGCAGCCAACTTTTATTCACCTCCGTGTCAATTTCTGTCTTAAATTGTTATAACGTCCGCGGAGACTCCAGTCGAACTCTTTGTCTCCGGCAGAAAGAATGAAGCCTCCGATCAAAGATTTGTCTTCTCTGAGAGTAAGGATTACTTCCTTTGCTCCAAATTCCCTGCGAAGGAAATCTTCCATCTTCTCTTTCTGGGCTTCTTCCGGTTTTGTTACATATGTGAGAACAGCTTTCAGGATTCCTTTCTGCTTGCGGCTGTAATTGCCATATGCTTCCAGGATATCATAAATGCTGCTGATTTTCTGATATTTACAGGTCACCTTCAGGAAATTTTTCATCTCCTGTGGGAATACCCTGTCAATTACATGTTCTTTTTCTTTTAAAGAAACCAGCGGATTCTCAAGAGCACCCTTTAACTGCGGGGTACTCCTGAAAATCTTTTCTGTCTCCAAAACAGCTTCTTCCGGGACAGAAAGCTCATATAATGCTTTTGCATAATTAATGCTTGTTTCCGTCATTGGAATCACCTGCCTCTTTTATAAACTGGTCATAAAGGGACAAATCCTGCTGACTGCTGTTTTTCTCTCCCATGATCTTTGAGGCTGCATCCAGCGCGATCTCTGCCACTCTGCTTTCCATAGCCTTCATAGCATTTTCCTGCTCTGTCCTGATATCTGCCTTTGCTTTGTCAAGCATTGCACCAGCCTGTGTGTTTGCATCTTTTACAATACGCTCAGCCTGTACTTTTGCCTCATCCTTTGCCTGGTTTACAATACGCATGGATTCGTCTTTCGCAGATTTCAGTGCATCTTCATATTTGCCTTTCAGTTCATATGCCTGTTCTTCTGTATCTTTGGCACTTGCGAACTGCTGGTCGATCATGTTTTTTCTCTGCTCCATCACATTGAGGATCGGACCAAATAAGAACTTTTTCATTAAAAGATAAAGAACAATCAGGTTAATAATTGTAAAGACCAGGTTGATGTTAATCTCGATCACCTGTCCCACCTGCCTTTCTTAGTTATTCTTTATCCATTAATTAGCCAAGCATGATAACGATCAGAAGACCGATAACGAAACCGTAAATAGCTGTTGCCTCGGCAAGGGCACATCCTAAAAGAAGGGATTTGCTGATCTTGCTTTCTGCTTCCGGCTGTCTTGCGATTGCTTCTACTGCTTTGGATGTTGCCATACCAATACCGATACCAGCGCCAATACCTGTTAAAACTGCGATTCCTGCTCCAATAGCTACTAACATAACTTTTTCCTCCTGTTGTTTAACTGAAATAAACTAAATATTACAAATCTTTCTTCACAATATGCTATCCTGTCGATATTCCGATGAGATCATTTGATGCCTGTGCAACAGATGTCTGTACCAACGGTTGTTTATGACCGTTATGACCCACCGAATATCCGGACAGCATTTAAGTGCTGTTCATAACTGCTGTCTTATCCCTTATGTCCCGCGTCTCAGGTCTTATATAGGTGTCATATTCCTGTATGAACAGTAATCTTTTTTATTCAATAGCTTCTTTGATAAATAAAGAAGTTAAGAATACAAATACATACGCCTGAATGAATCCGTCAAAGAAATCAAAATACAGGCTGAATGGAATAGGAAGAACTGCCGGGCATATAAACTCAAGAAGTTTCATAACCACATAGCTTCCTAACACATTACCAAAAAGTCGCATACAAAGTGATGTCGGTCGAATAACGACCTCCAGAATATTAATCGGCAGCATAATCGGTGCCGGCTCTGCGAAGCTTTTAAGAAAGCCTTTCAGACCTTTCTTATGGAATCCTGCATACTCGATCAGAAAAATACTTGTGATCGCAAGACCGATCGTACAGTTTAAATCCTTTGTAGGCGGTACAAATCCAAACACACCGAAAATGTTTGCAATTCCAATGTAAATGACAACTGTCATCAGATAGGGAATATACATTTTTCCCTCTTCTCCAAGGATATCCTTAAAGAAGTTATGAAGAAAACTGACACCGGTTTCCAGCAAAAGCTGTTTCTTACCGGGGTTTTCCACACTCAGGTTTCTTACGAGCACCAATGACAAAATTAAAAGCACTGCCATGATCACCCATGTCACTGCTACTGACTCTGCAACTGGTATTCCTCCAAACACCGGTATGGTAAAAACTGTCTTACATTGAAGTTCTTCCATTAACGTGTCTGCTAAATTACCCGTTTCTTTTCCCTCCTTTTTCTATTTAAATCTCCGGAAGATATTCTGGCTTTTTATGCTGTCTGCCTCAGATGCCTCAGCCAGGATTCCTAAACTTATGTCTGTAAAATATTTCATAAGCTTTCCATCGATTCAAGATTTTGAGATTATTATATTAAAATCCGTTAAAAAGTCAACAATTATTTTGACTATTTCTGGCAAAAATAGATTTTCTTTTTGTGCATTTCATCCAGATATTTTGATTAAAAAATAGATTTTCATAATTTTTTTAATGCATTTTCACGAAAAAAAGGCAATTTTCATTGACCGAACTGTAAGCAGATGATATTATTTTATATGGTTTTTATATAAATTTTATATCTCTGCACTTACCAATCCTTATATTGGTAATACCAAATAGGAGGTTTTTTATGCAAATCATTTGTCTGGGAGACAGCATTACGGACTGTAATCATTTATTTGAAGATTTTCCTCTGGGAAATGGGTATGTACAGATACTCTCAGAAATGTTCCGTAATCAGACTCCTTCTTTCTCCATATCCGCAGATACCGTCAGACGCTCATCAAGCGCTGTACAGTTAACAGATAAATCAACAGGTGCCATACATTTCAGGAACTGTGGCATAGATGGCTTCACTGTGGCAAGAGTCCTTGAAAATATCCGCCAGCACCGTATTTTTTTGCATCACTCTCCTGTTATAACTCTGCTGATCGGCATCAATGATATCGGTCTGATAATGAACACAGACCGGACGGATTCTCAGAAAGAACAGATGATGAGAGAGTTTGCCACTCATTACAATGAATTATTGAATCTGCTCACTACAGATGCCAGGCAGGTAATCCTTATGGAACCCTTTATCTTTCCACATCCGGAAGAATATGAGACATGGATTCCCTATGTCCATACCATGTCTGATATTATCCGACAGCTCTCTGTCAGATTCAGACTTCCATTTCTGCCTCTGCATAACTATTTTAATAAGGAAGCAACTCAATCGGGATTTGATGCCATAACAACGGACGGGATTCATCTTACTTTGTATGGGCATAAGCTTCTGGCCGAGAAACTGTTCCCTCTCCTTCAAAGCATTGATAACAATCCCTGAACAGATAAACTATTGCGCATTTTCCCGGAACTTTGTATAATAAATCACTGTCCTCGCTCATATCTGCGGACTTATTATGGAAAGGAGTCTTCCTTATATTATGGAAACTACAATTAAACAGATTGAAGATATGTCTCTGAATGCCTGGCCATCTCACAAGATGGAATTATACGACGGCTGGATCCTGAGATTTTCTTATTTTTATACACACAGAACCAACAGCGTAGAACAGTTCGGCAATTCCACCCTCACCTGGCGGGAAAAAATCCCATATTGTGAAAGCGTATATAAGCGTCTGGGAACCCCCGCTGTATTTAAGATCAGTCCTCTTGTCTCTCCTGACTTTGATTATGTTCTGGAAAACCGTGGATATGCTATCCAGCATACCACCAATGTCATGGCAATGAGCATGAACGCCGCACGGCTGGATGCTCCATATCCTGATGTAACCTTCTGTGACAATATTCCCTCCGAATGGATTGAAAGTCTGTTCCGTTTAAAAAACACCACCAATCCCATCCACCGGAAGGTTGTTCCATCTATGTATCAGGCAATCCTCAAGGAAACCATCTGTGCTTCCATCCGCATGGACAACCAGATCATCGCAACCGGACTTGGTATTCTGGACAGAGATTATATCGGCATCTATGCCATCCATGTCAAAGAAGAATACCGCAAACATGGCTATGCCCGTCAGATCTGCACCGGACTTCTGAAAGAAGGAATGAAAAAAGGTGCACAGAATGCATATCTTCAGGTTGTAGAAGGAAATGACAATGCCCGCGCTCTTTATAAATCGCTGGGGTTTCATCAGCTATACACCTACTGGTTCCGCGTGCAGCCGGATGAAAACGGAAATTTCCCGCCTGAGAAATAAAAAAGAACTATCTGTAAAGCATTTTCATTTTCTGCTTTTACAGATAGTTCTTAATTTTTATAGATTTTAACTTTTCTTTTTCGGGGAATCAGTTGATTCATTTAACATAGTTCGCGCCAACTATGTTGTATATCATTTTAATATTCAAGTCTTATTCTGTATTTTATCTCTGACTTAATTATGTTACTGTTCACTCCGTTCACAGTAACGTAGCCAAAATTCATTCCAGATTGC
>NZ_JAJDMJ010000207.1:0-245 GCF_020593585.1 Blautia sp. DFI.6.71 | reverse complement strand
ACCCTTGCGATCTCTTTATGGAAATATCTTTCCAGTGCAAGGTACTTCCTGCCCAGGATAAACGTCTTCCCATTTCCAGAATCATAACACGTCATAAGGTTGTGAAGCCCCAGATCAATAGACAGTTCATGTCCGTTCTGTGGAAGTTCTTCCTGGTCAGGGACCTCATAAACAACAATAATTTTACAGCTTCCCTTCTCCGGCGGATAGATCCGCAGCTGTTTGATCTGATCCATGCCCCTGAA
>NZ_JAJDMJ010000206.1:0-246 GCF_020593585.1 Blautia sp. DFI.6.71 | reverse complement strand
CCAAGGAACATAGACAAGGAACGGCCCCAAAGTTGCCCTCTCCAAATTACAACTCGGGCACCGAAGGTACCAGATTTCAAATTTGAGCTTTTGCCGCTTCACTCGCCGTTACTAAGGCAATCCCGGTTGGTTTCTTTTCCTCCGCTTATTGATATGCTTAAGTTCAGCGGGTACTCCTACCTGATTTGAGGTCAAACTTTAAGAACATTGTTCGCCTAGACGCTCTCTTCTTATCGATAACGTTCC
>NZ_JAJDMJ010000205.1:0-246 GCF_020593585.1 Blautia sp. DFI.6.71 | reverse complement strand
ATATAAAATATAATACTCTATATTAAATATTATTTTTATCAATATTTATTTATATATATAATAATAATAATAATAATCAATATTAATTATTTATATATATAAGATTAATATTATTTAATATATTATGAATAATTTAATTAATAAATCTTTAAATATTATCATAAAAATATAAATTAAATAATTTCTTATTTATAATAAAGAATAATAATATATATAAATATAATAAAGAATGTAAATAATATATAT
>NZ_JAJDMJ010000204.1:0-247 GCF_020593585.1 Blautia sp. DFI.6.71 | reverse complement strand
GAAGAAAAGATAACTCCTCCCAGGGCTCGCGCCGACGTCTCCACATTCAGTTACGTTACCGTGAAGAATCCATATCCAGGTTCCGGAATCTTAACCGGATTCCCTTTCGATGGTGGCCTGCATAAAATCAGGCCTTTGAAACGGAGCTTCCCCATCTCTTAGGATCGACTAACCCACGTCCAACTGCTGTTGACGTGGAACCTTTCCCCACTTCAGTCTTCAAAGTTCTCATTTGAATATTTGCTAC
>NZ_JAJDMJ010000203.1:0-247 GCF_020593585.1 Blautia sp. DFI.6.71 | reverse complement strand
GAAGGAACGCTAAAAGCAAATCGAACTCCAACTGACAGGCGTTATTATACTTACAACCAATATCTTCAATTTAAAGGCATAGATACAGAGAATGACACTCGACAGGTTGTTATTTATGCAAGAGTTTCTACAAGAAATCAAAAGGATGATTTACAGAATCAGGTATCGTTTTTACGTCAATTCTGTAATGCAAGAGGAATGATTGTAGACCAATGTATTGAAGAGTATGGCAGTGGTTTAAACTATA
>NZ_JAJDMJ010000202.1:0-248 GCF_020593585.1 Blautia sp. DFI.6.71 | reverse complement strand
ATCACAATAAACAGACATTGTTTTATTAAGCAAAACTTTATCTGTATCAGTTGCAGCTATCTGAACTTTTGCAGTTATAGTTATCTGTTCCATAAAATGTACTCCTCTTATTGATGCTTCACTAATGATAGTGTATACTAATAATTAGTGAATGTCAATAACTGTCAGAGGTGATTTATGGATTATAGATATAATCGTCATAACAGACGAAAATACAGTCTGAAAGTACATATAGTTCTTGTAACCAA
>NZ_JAJDMJ010000201.1:0-250 GCF_020593585.1 Blautia sp. DFI.6.71 | reverse complement strand
TTCCCAGGACAGTTCCGTCTGCCCGCATGATGGTACAGACTGCATCGGTATTGATTCCCAGGTCCACGCTGCAGATGACCTGTTCTTTCACAGGTGTTTTGGTAAGTGTTACTTCTTCTGTATAGGTAAAACGCAGGAAATATTTATGGTGTCTTTTCTCCAGTGTCGGGGCAGATGCTTTTTTTCCTGACCAGTATTTTCTCAGATATTCCATATCCGTATGCTCCAGACGTACACAGAACCATTTCCA
>NZ_JAJDMJ010000200.1:0-251 GCF_020593585.1 Blautia sp. DFI.6.71 | reverse complement strand
AAGAAATCCATCTGGCGCAAGTTTACAAAGGCGATAAATACCTATGAGCTTGTAAAGCCGGGGGATAAGATTGCGGTGTGTATCTCGGGCGGTAAGGATTCCATGCTTATGGCAAAGCTTTTTCAGGAGCTTAAGCATCACAACAAGTTTGATTTTGATGTGAAGTTTCTCGTCATGGACCCGGGCTACAATGAGGCAAACAGACATGTCATAGAGGAAAACTGCAGGAACCTTGGCATCCCTGCCACTAT
>NZ_JAJDMJ010000021.1:0-59862 GCF_020593585.1 Blautia sp. DFI.6.71 | reverse complement strand
CGCAAGTCCGGATTCTGTGAGGGGCGTACGACCGCAAGGGGTGCGTCTACTCGACCCATGAAATACCCGGGGATTTATATGAAGGATATTGATAAAAGTGCTTTGTAAGAATCAGGTAGTTTTGGTATAATTCATTGTAAATGAAAATATAACCGAATCAGGTAAGTCCTCTGCGGAGGTTGCAAAAAGCGATAAGCAGTGGGTGGGAACTTGCTTGTATCAGGAGGATTGTAAGCTCCTTCTGATAAACTGCGAATATCCGATTGACAGGCAGTTAAAATCAGGATTCATGAGATGGGGAGAGATAGATAGTGGACATTTATCAGATTATTATTACACATAATCGAAGCTGGACGATCAGGGAAATTATTGCTTTTGCAGTGGTTTTCCTGATGGCCGTTTTTCTGGCAGCAGTATTATTAAGGCTGCATAAAATAGTGATCATTCAGGCAGTCTGTGGACTGTTGCTTCTGACGTTTCTTTCAATTGTATTTGGTTCTACTGTTTTTACGAGGACTCCGGGGATCAGGCAGTATCAGCCGGAGGTATTCTGGTCATGGAAGGAAATCCTGGGGATTGGTACATGTGGCAGACTGGGAAGTACTACGGGAGATGGTTTACTGCAGGAGAATCTGTTGAATATTCTGCTACTTTTTCCGGCAGGGATTTTATTGCCGGGGGTGACAGGCAGAAAACTGAAATGGTGGATGGGATTGCTTGTGGGAATTGCGGTATCATCTGCTATCGAGATTAGTCAGCTGCTGCTTTGCAGAGGGTTGTTTGAGTTTGACGATATTATTCATAATAGTTTGGGATGTATGCTGGGGTCTTTGTTGGGGAATAGGATGTTAAGGTTGGTACATGGAAAGTAAAGGGCAGGACCAGATGAAAAACTGACAAGTCATCTTGAATTGCGATTTCAGGAAGGTCACGTTCAAAACTTAACAGTTTTTGTGAAGCATTTTGAAAACCGTCCCTGCTATCAGCAGGGGCGGCTTTCATTTGTGCGCCTATTTATTGTTTTCGCTGACATGAAGATAGTTCATAAGCGCAACCTGAAAAATTTTGGAACAATTGACTCCGTTCACAGCAATGCCTTTTTGACGTAAAATTGTTTATAACAGTAAAAATGTTTAACAAAATCTGTTAAAATGCTATAATGCAGATATGAAAAAGATAATCTTGAGAAAATCCATAATGTATGATAAAAGGATTACTATAAACTGGTACTGTGAAAATACGACAGAAGAGGAGTAAAAAGATGTTATATATAGGAAATCACACAAGCTCATCCCGGGGCTACCTTGCAATGGGGAAGCAGATGCTGGCAAATGGCGGTAACACATTTGCATTTTTTACCAGAAATCCAAGAGGAGGGAAAGCCAAAGACATTGATCCGCAGGATGTGCAGGCATTTGGGCAGCTGGCAGAGGAGAATCATTTTGGAAAGCTGGTGGCTCATGCGCCTTACACTATGAACTGCTGTGCTGCCAAAGAAAACCTCAGGGATTTTGCCAGGGAAATCATGGCAGATGATCTGAGACGTCTGGAAATGACACCGGGAAATTATTACAATTTTCATCCGGGCAGTCATGTAGGACAGGGTGCAGAAGTAGGAATCAGTAAAATTGCAGAAATTCTCAATGAAGTGCTGACAAAAGATCAGAGTACGATTGTACTTCTGGAAACTATGTCAGGAAAGGGCACAGAAGTAGGAAGAAATTTCGAAGAACTTCGTCAGATCATTGACAGGGTGGAGTTAAAAGATAAATTAGGTGTTTGCCTGGATACCTGTCATGTCTGGGATGGTGGATATGATATTGTAAACGATCTTGACAGCGTATTTGAAGAATTTGACCGGATAATAGGTCTGGACAGACTAAAAGCCATCCATTTAAATGACAGCATGAATCCCCTTGGCAGCCATAAGGACCGCCATGCCAGAATCGGAGAAGGTGAAATAGGACTGGAGGCACTTGTCCGCGTGATCAATCATCCTGCCACAGAGGGAATTCCGTTTATTCTGGAGACACCAAATGATGATGAGGGATGGACTCATGAAATTGCGTTGCTCAGAAATGAGTATAAACAGAAATGAGTATAAATATATCTGTCCGAATCAGGAAGATAAATTGGGGCGTGCTGACAAGTTGTAAGTGCAAATCGAAAGAGTAGGAGTGAGATCAAAAGGAAGGAATGCAGGAAAGATCAGAGATGCAGCAAAGACAAGGATATCAGGCAGTAGAGAAGCTGAGAGAAACACTGGACGAGAAGTATCTGTGGGAGGTTATTTTACTCTATGCAGGTGAGAGTTTCAAAACCTATACAGGGCTTCCGTTCACTTATGAAGTAAGAAAGGGTCGGAATGGAGACTACACAAGGGAGTTGTGGATCGACCGTAGGGAGAACAGTAAGAGTCTGGCGTTAAGTTCAGTGCTGCTGGCATTGAGAAACATAAAGAAGGTGGGAACTGTGGTTGACAGACCCAAAGCTCTGGGCGACATCCGCGGAGTGAGTTATATCTATGGAATGTTCTACCGCTTTGGGCTGATCGATGTGCCGGATACAGCCAGGCAGAAGATGAAGTTCACAGGATATATTTTTTAGGAGGAAAGAGACTAAAGAGATTAATTTTCAGCCTCATTGTGTGGATTCTACAAAACCGGAAAATCTGATCAGCTATACTAATATTGAGGTGGATGGGATCGTCACATTCCGCGGAAACAGTTTTCGCGATGCTCCTTCCCATGGTTATGCAGATATGACTGATTTCAGGCTGGACAAACTGTGGTCTGCAGATACAGGTTCTCTTTCTTCGGGCAGCGCAGTCTGGACAGGAAGTGGCTGGACAGGACAGCCGCTTATGATGAAATGGCCCAAAGAAGTTAAAGCACATATGAATATGACAGAGAAAGCAAAGGCAGATGATGAACTGGTTGAGGTGATTTATGCCTGTATGGATGGGTATGTGTATTTTCTGGATTTGAGAACGGGAGAAAAGACACGTGACCCATTATATCTGGGATATACTTTTAAGGGTGCGGGTGCCCTTGATCCGAGAGGATATCCGATTATGTATGTTGGCGCCGGATATAACAGCAACGAAGGAACTGCAAAGGTATTTGTAGTAAACTTGCTGGATTGTAGTGTTATGTATACTTTTGGAGACAATGATGAGTTTTCACTCAGAGGAAGTCTGAGCTTTTTTGACGGATCAGCACTTGTGGATGCAGAGACAGATACCCTGATCTATCCGGGAGAGAACGGAATCCTGTATCTGATCAGGCTGAATACAAAATATGATCTGAACAGTGGGACTTTATCCATTGATCCGGGCAGAACTGTAAAATGGCGCTACTATGGAACAAGAAGCAGTACAGAGTCTTTCTGGCTTGGAATGGAAGACAGTGCGGCAATCTATAAAGGCTATATATTTATGACCGATAATGGGGGAAATCTTATGTGTCTGGATCTGAACACTCTTCAGCTGGTATGGGTTCAGGATACATTGGATGATTCTAATTCAACGCCTGTTCTGGAAATCGAAAAAGGACATCTGTATCTGTATGTAAGTACTTCCTTCCGCCTTGGATGGAGAAGTTATGACACAGCCACTGTCCCTGTCTGGAAGATTGATGCAGAAACCGGTGAGATCGTGTGGCATACAGATTATGAATGTACTACTGATGACGGTGTTTCCGGTGGAGTTCAGTCTACGATTGCCTGTGGAAAGAACAGCCTTGCCGATTATATATATGTGACAGTGGCAAAGACCTCTGACAATGCATCCGGAGTTCTTGCCTGTCTGAGAAAATCTGACGGATCTAAAGCATGGGAGGATTCTTCCTCATATGCCTGGTCTTCTCCGGTGTGCGTTTATAACAAAGACGGATCAGGAAAGGTTCTTTATTGCAACAGTACAGGTGATATCCGCCTTCTTGATGGTAAAACAGGTAAACAGGAAGATGTATTATCTGTCAGCGAGGGCGTGATAGAGGCTTCCCCGGCTGTCTACGATAACTATGCGGTTGTAGGCACCAGAGACTGTAAAATATGGGGAATCAGGTTACAGTAAATAGCAATATTTATTTGCTTTCTCCCATTCTTTATTAACTTGCCATTTATCGCACTAAATGGTAAAATTTAAATATCTTACAGTTTTACGACACAATATTTTGAAAAAACTGAAAACAAAGGAGAGGAAGCGATGGAAGAGAGAAATAACAGACTGCTGAATGCGAAGCTGAACAAGTATATTGTTCCGGGGATTATGATGTCTCTGGCACTTCAGCTGGGGAATATTGTGGATACGATATTTGTAAGTAATCTGATAGGTGTGGAGGCAATGTCTGCAGTTACCCTGAGCCTGCCTGTAGAGACGCTTGTTCAGCTTACGGGTTACTGCCTTGGTATCGGCGGTTCCATAGCAGTGGGAAACATGCTTGGCAAACGAGACAAAGAAGGGGCATCGAAATTGTTTTCTGCCACATTTATAGTAGCACTTGTGGTGGGAATCATTTTTTCAATCTGCGCCCTTCCTGCAGCAGAACCTGTTGCCAGACTTCTGGTATCAGGTGACGGTGTCCTGACCGGTTATACCAGAGATTACATACGTGTAAGTATGCTGGGGGCACCGGTGATCGGAATTGGACTGATGATGGTCAATTACCTTGGAGTGGAGAATCATCCGGAGCTGGCATCAGCCTACCTTATCGCAGCCAATGTGATCAATCTTGTGCTGGACTATATATTCCTCAGATATACTCCGCTGGGAATTACAGGTGCATCCTTATCAACTGTTCTTGGTTTCCTGTTTGCAATGGGAATTTTTGTGCTTTATATCCGCTCTGATAAGCGAAACCTTCATCTGATCCTGCTAAAGCCGGGCGAACTTGGAATCACAAAGGAAGCAATCATCACAGGCGTGCCAATGCTGATCTTTATGGCAGCTAATTTTGTAAAGGCGCTTGGACTGAATACCATTATCATGAACCAGCTGGGCGAGGAAGGTATGGCAGTATTTACTGTCTGTGACAATGTGCTGCTGATCGTCGAGATGCTTACAGGCGGAATCATCGGTGTGATCCCCAATGTGGCAGGAATCCTTTTTGGAGAGAAGGACTACGTGGGAATCCGGGTTCTCTGTAAAAAGATGCTGAAATACAGTTACATCCTGCTGGCTGTGATCTTTGTCCTTATTATGCTGTTTACCGAGGAAATCACTGTCATGTTCGGAAGCGGCGGTGGCGAGCTGGGCAGCCATATGGTCCAGGCGCTGCGCATCTTTGCTTTGTGTGTGGCACCTTATCTGTGGAATAAGTTTATTATCAGCTATTACGAGTCCATTGAGGAGACAGTCATTGCAAGTTTTGCCACATTTCTGGAGAATGCGGTGGTAGTTCTGCCTGCAACCCTGGTGGGAATCCTTGTATGGAAACAGATTGACGGGATCGGTATCGACGGAATTGCAGCAGGATTTGTTGCCACTGAGATCATAACTGCAGTTGCAGCCTGTATTTTCAGAAAAATCAGGCATAAGAATACAAGCTTTTATATTGTTCCTGACAAAAATCCGGGGATTAATCTGGATTTTTCCATTAAGAGTACCATGGAGGAAGCACAAACGGTTCATAAGAGGATCATAGAGTTCTGCCAGGAACAGGGAGCTTCTAAAAGCAAGGCAAATCTTGCCGCAGTGTGTGCGGAGGAAATGACTGTAAATATTATACGATTCGGGGGAAAAACCTCCAACTGGATCGACATTAACCTCTGTCTGGAGGATGATCTCTGCAGACTGAGGATCAGAGATAACGGTGTAAATTTCAACCCTCTGGAATATCAGTATGACAGTGAAGACTTTGATATACATGGGATTGAACTTGTCAAGAAGGTATCAAAATCCATGGATTATATTCGTGCGATTGATATGAATAATACCATAATATCTTTTTAGGAGGTACATGAAAATGAAAAATATTAATGAAAGGAACAATTTTGTTTTTGAGTTTCGGCCGGTAACAGAATTGTTCGAGGAACAGGTGAAGCTTCATCCAGAGAAATGTGCAGTTGTCTCCGGCAAAGAGAGCTTCACCTATGCACAGCTCAACGAACGGGCTAACAGGATTGCCAATGCACTTGTGGAAAAAGGTGTCAGACGGGAGACCATCGTAGGTGTGGTTCTTGAGAGATGCTGTGATTTCTATGCAGTGCGACAGGGTATCCTGAAGGCAGGAGGCGCATTTGCAGTTGCCACACCGGATTATCCTGATGACAGGATCCGGTATATTTTTGAGGATTCAGGAGCTCCTTTTATTATCACAACAAAGGAGATCGCAGAGGAACGAAGGGAACTGTTTGCTAAGCTTCCCTGTACAGTACTTCTGATCGAGGAACTTCTGGAGAATGAGAATACAGAGAATCCTCAGGTAAAGATCGGGGAGCATGATCTTTGTTATTGTATCTATACTTCTGGTTCCACAGGCAAGCCCAAGGGTGTGCTGATCGAACATATCAACCTTGCCAATTTTGTAAATCCGGATCCGAAAAATGCGGAAACTTATGGTTATGTCAGCAGGGGATCGGTTTCTCTTTCCATGGCAGCCATGACCTTTGATGTGTCTGTTCTGGAGGAATTTCTGCCACTTACCAACGGGATGACTGCGGTGATCGCCTCTGATGAGGAGATTCTGAATCCTCTTATGCTGGGTGAGCTGATCGTCAGAAATAAAGTGGATATTATGACCACAACTCCTACTTACCTGTCCAATATGATCGATCTGCCCCAGCTTGAAAAAGCAGTTTCTCAGATTAAGGTGTTTGATGTAGGTGCAGAGGCTTTTCCTCCGGCTCTGTATGACAAGATTCGCAGAGTAAACCCGGATGCTTACATTATGAATGGTTATGGACCTACGGAAACTACCATCAGCTGTACCATGAAGGTAATTACGGACAGCAGAAACATTACCATTGGTACGCCTAACGGTAATGTGAAGGTATATATTGTAGATAAAGAGAATAAGATCCTTCCGGACGGAGAGACCGGAGAGCTTGTGATCGCAGGACTGGGCGTTGGCAGAGGTTATATGAATCTGCCGGATAAAACAGAGGCTGTATTCATTGATCTTAACGGCGAGAGAGCTTATAAGACCGGTGACCTTGCAAGGATCAGCCCTGAGGGTGAGATTGAATTTTTCGGAAGAATAGACAATCAGATCAAGCTTCGCGGTCTGAGGATTGAGCTTGGTGAGATCGAGGAAGTGATCAATTCCTATGAGGGAATCATTACCAGCATTACTCTGCCTGTAGATAACAAATTCCTCTGCTGCTATTTTATGGCTGACCGCCAGATCAATACAGAGGAGCTTTCTGCCTATGCATCAGAGTCCCTGGCTCATTATATGGTTCCTGAGGTTTTTGTCCAACTGGAAAAGATGCCTGTGACACAGAATGGTAAAATTGATAAGAAAGCACTGCCAAAGCCGGCTGCACAGCCAAAGAATCTGAAAGAACCCCAGACTCCTATGCAGAAGAAGATTTTTGAAATCGTTGCAGACGTTGTGGAGAATGATTTTTTTGGAACTGACACAAGTTTTTACAGGGCGGGGCTGTCTTCTATCAGTGCCATGAAGCTTTGTATTCTGATTTCAGAGGAATTCGGAGTGACTGTGAAAACCAGTGATATCCACGAAAACAATACGGTGGAGAAACTGGAAAAATATGTGATGCTTGCACCGAAGATCAGAACCTATGAAAAGAGAGAAGTTTACCCTCTTACCGGCTCCCAGAAGGGTATTTTTGCAGAGTGCATGAAGAATCCTGAGAGTACGGTATACAATATTCCGTTCCTGTTTGAACTGGAAAGCTCTGTTGACGTTCAGAAGCTGTCAGATGCCATTTCTCAGATGATCGCTGCACATCCGTATCTGCTGACAAAGGTTTATTTAAGTGACAGCGGAGAGATGGTGCAGAAGCCTTGTGAGGAAGCCTTTGTACCAGAGGTGGTACAGACCACAAATGAGCAGTTTGAAAAGATGAAAGATGAGCTGGTGCGTCCCTTTAAGCTGGAAAAGGGACGGCTGTTCCGGGCGGGGATTTATGTGACAGAAGACAGGAAATATCTTTTTACAGATTTCCACCATATCCTGGCAGATGGTAATTCCTATGATATTATTTTTGAGGATATTGATCGGGCCTATCTGGGTGAGAAATTGGAGAAAGAATCCTACACAGGCTTTGATGCTGCCCTTGATGAAGAACAGCAGATGAAAGAGGGAAAATATAAGAAGGCCGAGAAATATTATGACAGTATTTTCGAGGGAATTGAGACAGAATCCCTGCCTCTTCCTGACTGCTCAGGAAAGACTCCTGAGAGAGGATATCTGTCGATGCCTGTGGACACCGGAGAGTCTCTGGTACTTTCTGCCTGCGAGAAGCTGGGGGTTACTCCAAACATTCTGTTTACAGGTGTATTCGGCATTCTCATGAGCAGATATTCCAATTCCGAGGAGAGTCTTTTTGCAACTATTTATAATGGAAGAAATGATTCCAGACTGGAGAATACAGTCTGCATGCTTGTAAAGACTCTGCCGGTTTACTGTTCCTGTGATCCGAAAGTCACCATACAGGCCTATATGACAGAGCTCTCTGAGCAGATTCTGTCTTCCATGGCAAATGATATTTTTCCGTTCTCTGATATCTGTGCAAAGTACGGGATTAATTCTGATCTGGTATTTGCATATCAGGCAGAGCTTGGGGATGATTTCCCGATCGGGGATACCGTTGCCAGGGGTCATGACCTTTCTCCGGATATGTCAAAGATGCCTCTGCTGATCCAGGTAAGAGAATACGATCATAAATATGTGCTTACTGCAGAATACCGCAGTGACATGTACAGTGAAGCCTTTGTACGTGGAATATTGGAATCTTATGAGGCAGCTATGGATTCCTTGCTGAAAGCAAAATATATTTCGGAAGTTTCTGTTCTTTCCAGAAATGGAGCGGACAAAATTGCGGAATTTAATAATACTGCCTGCGAATATGACAGAAGTAAGACCATCGCTGATATGTTTGAGGAGCTGGTACAGACCATTCCTGACCATACGGCTGTGGTATTTAAGGATAAAAAATATACTTACAGAGAACTGGATGAGATCAGCGACAGACTTGGAAAATATATCGCATCCCAGGGAATCGGCAGTGAGGATGTTGTTTCCATTCTGATCCCCCGATGTGAATATATGGCGATCGCGCCGATGGGCGTGATAAAGGCAGGTGCAGCTTACCAGCCTCTGGATCCAACCTATCCCAGGGACCGCCTGATGTATATGATGGAGGATTCCTCTGCAAAGCTTCTCATTGCTGACAGAGAGCTTCTTCCTCTGGTAGACGGATATAAAGGACCGGTGCTGTTTACAGATCAGATCTGGCAGCTGGAGGATAGGGATGTTGTGCTTAAGAAGCCGCAGCTGCATGATCTGTTTATCCTTTTGTATACTTCCGGTTCCACAGGTGTGCCAAAGGGCTGTATGCTGGAATATGGAAATATTACTGCTTTCTGTCACTGGTTCAAGAGGTATTATGGCATAGATTCGGATTCCAGGGTAGCTGCATATGCTTCCTTTGGTTTTGATGCCTGCATGATGGATATTTACGGTGCTATCGCAAACGGTGCACAGCTTCACATTATTCCGGAGGAGATCCGTCTGGATTTCATTGGACTGCAGCGCTATTTTGAGGAAAATGGCATCACGCATTCCTTTATGACTACTCAGGTAGGAAGGCAGTTTGCGCTGGAGATGGATTGTAAGAGCCTGAGATATCTTTCTGTAGGAGGAGAGAAACTGGTTCCATGTGAGCCGCCAAAAGATTATAAGTTTATCAATGCTTATGGACCTACAGAGGCGACTATTTTTACGACTGTATTTGAAGTGGACAAATATTATCCAAATGTCCCGATCGGAAAAGCACTTGACAATGTGAAGCTTTATATTACAGACAAGCTGGGGCATATGCTTCCTCCCGGTGCATGCGGAGAGCTGATGATCACCGGCTGGCAGGTTTCCAGAGGATATCTTAACAAGCCGGAAAAAACTGCCGAGGTCTATACAAAGAATCTTTATGATGATACACCGGGATACGAAGTGATGTATCATTCAGGTGATGTGGCAAGATTTCTTCCGGATGGAAATATCCAGATCATTGGCAGAAAGGATTCCCAGGTTAAGATCAGAGGTTTCAGGATTGAGCTTTCTGAGGTTGAGGAAGTGATCCGCAGATATGAGGGTATCAGGGATGCCACTGTAGTTGCCTTTGATGATCCAAATGGTGGAAAATATATTGCTGCCTATGTGGTATCGGACAGCACTGTTGATATCAATGCTCTGAATGATTTTATTAAAGAGACAAAGCCTGCCTATATGGTACCTGCAGTTACCATGCAGATTGACAAAATTCCTCTGAACCAGAACCAGAAGGTAAATAAAAAGGCTCTTCCTCTGCCTGAGAAAAAAGCAGCGGAGATCATTAAGCCTGAGAATGAGGTTCAGCAGATATTATTTGACTGTATCGCAGAGGTTCTGGGGTATACGGATTTTGGGATTACCACAGATATTTATGAGGCAGGTCTGACATCCATCACTGCCATTAAGCTGAATATCCTGATCTCCAAAGCCTTTGACATTGTGATCAAAACTTCAGATATTAAGAATCATCCTACTATCCGAATGATGGAGGAATTTGTAAAAACTGCGGGAAAAGAAAGCAAAAGGGAAGTACAGGAAAGTTATCCTCTTACCAACACTCAGGAGGGGATTTTCATTGAGTGTACTGCAAATATGGGTTCTACCATTTACAATATCCCGTATCTGTTAAAGCTTGATAACAAGGTGGATCTGGACAGACTGGCAGAAGCCATTGACAGTACTGTTGAGGCGCATCCTTATCTGAAAACCCGTCTGTTTATGGATGACAACGGAAATGTACTTCAGAAACGAAACGATGGGCTCAGTTATAAAACACCGATTTTAAACGGAATGAACAGAGACACTCTGGTACGTCCATATATGTTGTTTAATGAACAGCTTTTCCGGTTTGAAATCTACAGAACCTGTGATGGCAATTATCTGTTCCTGGACCTTCACCACATTGTTGCCGATGGTACATCTCTGGCTATTATAATTAATGATATTAACAGAGCTTACAGCGGTGAGAAGCTGGAACCGGAAGGTTATACTTCCTATGATCTGGCACTGGATAACAGAGATGCCCTGGCAGGTGATATCTATAAAAATGCAGAGAATTATTATAAGTCAGTATTTGAACATGCAGGTGGAAGCATCAGCTTCTATCCGGACAAAAACGGTGCGGCTCCAACAGCAGAACTTTACCACAGAGAGACCAGATCCATTTCCGTGCAGGATGTGAAGGAATTCTGTAAAAAGCATGGAATTACGGAGAATGTATTCTTCATTTCCGCTTTTGGTATCACACTTGGAAAATATAATTTCAAAAAGGATGCTGTATTTACCACTATTTACCATGGAAGAAACGATTCCAGACTTTCGGAAACAGTGGGTATGCTGGTAAAAACACTCCCTGTTTTCTGCGATTTCTCAGGAACAGCTAAAGATTGCTTAAGCGGTGTACAGAAACAGCTGATCGATTCCATGAACAACGATATTTATCCTTTCTCACAGATCAGCCATGAGTTTGATATTAAGGCAGATGCCATGGTTATTTACCAGGGCGACAATTTTGCTTTTGACACCATTGGCGGGGAATATGCACAGGAGGAGCCTGTCAGCCTGAACATGGCAAAGGCACCGGTTTCTGTCAGCATTTCCATTGAAAAGAACAGATTTGTCTTTGAGATTGAGTACAGAGGGGATATGTACCATGAGGAAACTATCCGGTATCTGGCTGACAATCTGGAAACCACTGCAGAGGGAATCTTAAGGGAATGCGATCCGGCTGATATCCGGCTGATGTTTGAGGAAAAAACTCAGATGGAGGATATTCCGGAACATGCAGGAAAGACCTTCATAGATCTGTTTAAGGAGATGGCTGCCAGATATCCGGACAGACCGGCAGTGCGGGATGACTCCGGAGATTTTACCTACAGAGAGTTGGACAGAATGTCTGATTATATTGCTCAGAAGCTTACGGAAAACGGATTTGGCCCGGAACAGGCTGCAGGTATCCTGTGTGGCAGGACAAAGGAATATACAGTAGCCTATGTGGGTGTTATGAAGGCCGGCGGAGCCTATGTTCCTCTGGATCCGGAGTATCCACAGAGCAGAATTGAATATATGCTGAAGGATTCAGGAGCAAGAAATCTCCTTGTGATCGATCAGTATCAGAATCTTGTGGAATTTTATGACGGAAATGTGATCAGTCTGGACAGTGTGTCAGATGAGGCTGAGGATTTTGAACTTTCTGCAGAGCTTATTTCTCCGAAACCGGAGAACCTTGCCTATATGATCTATACCTCAGGCTCCACAGGAAAGCCAAAGGGTGTTATGATCGAGCACAGAAATCTGTTGAACCTGATCGAATATATCACACTGAGCAGAAATACTTCACCGGATGACATTGTGGCAGAGTTTGCGAGCTTCTGTTTCGATGCGTCAGTGATCGATCTGTTTGCACCTCTTACCGCAGGAGCAGTCCTGTATATTTTACCGGAGAGTATCCGTAAGGACGCCATTGCCATAAGCAGATATATAAAGGAAAAAGAGATCACCACCGTAACCTTCCCTACCCAGATGGGAGAACTGGTTACAGAACTTCTGGAGGATGCACCTGCTCTTAAATTTGTGACACTTGGCGGCGAGAAATTCAAGCATTACCGTAACCGTACCTATCAGATGATCAATGGCTACGGTCCTACAGAGAATACGGTTTCTTCCACAGAGTTTTTGGTAGACAGACAGTATGACAACATCCCGATCGGAAAATCACAGCGGAATGTGCGCAGCTACATTGTGGATGAGAATCTGAACCGGCTTCCGGTGGGTGCGTCCGGCGAACTTTGTCACGCAGGAAGGCAGATTGCCAGAGGATATCATAATCTTCCGGAAAAAACAGCATCTGTGTTTGTAGAAAATCCATTTGCTGTATGTGAGCAGGAAAGCCGTCTTTACAGGACCGGTGATATGGTCCGCATGAAAGGTGACGGAAATATTGAGTACATAGGCCGGATCGATTCACAGGTGAAGATCAGAGGATATCGTGTGGAGCTTGGTGAGATCGAAGGTGCCCTTCTGAAACATGAGCTGGTGAAAAATGCAGCCGTTACAGTAATTGAAAAGGGTGGAAATAAATATATCACAGCTTATTATACAGGAGAAGCCATCCCGGAGGATGAACTGAAGACCTTCCTGGAGCCGCTGATCCCGGATTATATGATGCCGTCTTTCTTTGTCAGCATTGAGGAAATGCCTGTGACACCGGGCGGTAAGATTGATAAAAAAGCACTGCCAATGCCGGAGGTAACCACGAACACTGCCAGCTATGTAGAGCCGGTTACTGCAGCTCAGAGAGCACTCTGTGAGATTTTTGAGAAAGCACTGGGAATTGAAAGAGTAGGGATTGAGGACAACTTCTTTGAGCTGGGCGGATCTTCCCTTACTGCATCCAAGGTTGCTGTTATGTGTCTGTCAAAGAATATTTCACTGGTATATGCGGATATTTTCAAATATCCTACTGTACGGGAACTTGCAGCTCTGGTTGATGATGACGGAGTTACAGAGGCTGCACAGAGCAAGAATGAATTTTCGGATTATAACTATAACAGGATCCAGAATGTGATCAGCGCAAATACAGAAGAAAATGCAGACCGGATCACAAAGGAAAAGCTGGGAGATATTATGGTCACAGGTGCCACAGGTTTCCTGGGGATCCATGTCCTTAAAGCATTCCTTGATAATTATGACGGTAAGGTTTACTGTCTTGTACGTAAGGGCAAATATGAATCGCCTGAAAAGCGAATGATGAACATGCTGATGTACTATTTTGATGATCCATACAAAGAGCTGTTTGAAAGCCGTATTATCTGTGTGGATGGGGATATTACCTCAAAGGAACAGGTAACAGGATTTTCAGAATACAAATTCAGCACCATCATTAACTGCGCTGCCTGCGTAAAGCATTTTGCGGCTGATGATGTACTGGAAAGAATTAATGTGCAGGGTGTGGAAAATCTGATCGATTTCTGTAAGAATAACGGCCGCAGACTGATCCAGATTTCTACGGTTTCCGTTGCGGGAGAAGGTTCTGACGGTGTTCCGCCAATGTCCAGAGTTTTCTGTGAGAATGATCTGTACATCGGACAGAATATTACCAACGAATATATCCGCACCAAATTCCTGGCAGAGAGGGCGGTTCTGGAAGCAGTTTCCGAGGGACTGGACGGCAAGGTAGTCCGGGTAGGTAATCTGATGAGCCGAAACTCTGACGGCGAGTTCCAGATTAATTTCATTACCAATGGATTCCTTCGCAGCCTGAGAGGTTATGCGGCTGTAGGTAAATTCCCTATGGGCGGTATGCATGAGGTGGCAGAATTCTCACCGATTGATTCTACTGCGCTGGCAGTTCTGAGACTGGCTCAGACCGACCGGAGATTTACTGTATTCCATGCATGCAACAGCCATCATATTTATATGGCAGACCTGATCTACGCAATGCGCAGCTATGGATTCAGGATTGATATTGTAAGAGATGAGGAGTTTGAGGCAGCAGTGAAGGAATTTGCAAAGACCGGTCAGGATTCTGATGCGGTTTCCGGACTGATCGCCTATACCTCACATAATGAAAATGAAATCTATACCATTGATTACAGCAATCGTTTTACAGCACAGGTTCTGTACAGGCTGGATTATAAATGGCCGGTTACAGATGACAGATATCTGGAAAATGCAATTGCAGCACTTGACAGACTTACATTTTTTGATTGATTCAGGAGGGAAAATTACAATGGAAATTATCACAAAAACAGAAGGTAACAAAGCAACTATGGAAATCAGCGGATGGCTTGATACACAGACAGCTCCCCAGTTAGGGGAGGCTCTGTCCGGACTTGAAGACAGCATCACAAGTCTGGTATTTGATTTTACAAATCTGGAGTATATTTCATCTGCAGGCTTACGTCAGGTGATCGTAGCCTACAAAAAAATGGCTCAAAAGGATGGATTTAAGATCATCAATGTTTCTGATGAGGTTTACGATGTATTCAGCCTTACAGGGTTTGACAGCAAGATCGATATTCAGAAGAAGTAACTGTTGATCAGATGCAGAAATTATACAGGATCAATATTAATCATTTTGAGGATCCGCTTAAGAATGAAAGGCTTCTGGATCTGGTTGGGATCAGAAGAAGAGAAAAGGTCATCAGGTATCGTATGCCTGATGACCGCAAAAGAAGTCTGGGTGCAGGGATCATCATCAGAAAAATCCTCGATGAAAATGGGCTTACGGAAAGCTGCCTGAGATATTCTGACAATGAAAAGCCGGTTGTGGATGGCCTTTTTTTTAATGTATCTCATGCGGGGGACTATGTTGTGGGTGTGCTGTCAGACTGCGAAGTCGGGTGCGATATTGAGAAAAATGCCAATGCGCCTCTTGAGGTGGCAGAACATTATTTCTACCATTCAGAGCTTGCTTACATCAAGGCTGCGAAGAACAAAGATAAGGCGTTTTTTACGCTCTGGACATTAAAAGAAAGTTATATGAAAATGACAGGCAGAGGAATGAGCCTTCCTTTGGATTCTTTTGAAGTGGTTCCCACAGCAGATGGGTTTGTCCTCGGAAAATCCTCAGAAAGGCCATGCTTTTTTGAGACAATGGAATTTGACGGTTATATTTTCTCGGTCAGCAGTGAGAGGGTTTTTTCTCTTCACAATCCATTGGAAATTGTTTTCGACGATATTTATGTATGATCACAGATGATTTTTCAGACACGCTCTAGAGTTCCAATCAGACAGGAAAGCGTATATGTCAGATATTGCTTCTGCTGTACGGGAGAACTGAGGAAGGCATCGGAGCAGGTAAACCAGGTGTAACAGGTATTTTTGGTTGCTGCTTTCCGGTGCTTTCTGTCAATTCCGGACCCGAGAGATTTCGGGATAACCGTATCCTCCTCTGGGAGATAATAGTAATCCTTATAATCTGCATAGTATTGTTTCAGTTTCCCGTCAGTTGTCTTGATAATTAAATTGATTTCTTCGTCTTTTCCTGTCAGATAGAAGTCGGTGTTTCCATTGGAAAATTCCTGTGGCAGTGTGCAGGGGAGCTTCAGTTTCAGAATCAGGTTATCTCCGTCAAATTCGCTGTATGTAACTTCATAATCTCCATCATAGATGCAAAGATATCCCAGCATATCAAAGATTCTTCCCAGTCCCAGCACATCCTCCAGGTTATGTCCCAGGATTTCATCAGCTGTAAAGGCATCTCTTTTTTTCAGAAAATCTTTGTAAAGTTTAATGCATTCCTTACCATTATCATAAATCCTGTCTTTGATCCCCAGAAATTCTTCCATGCAGGGCTGCTTCATGGCAGACAGTTTTAAAAGTGACTTTAACGGTTTTAATGTCAAGTAGAGATCCAGCGACTGTTTTTCTGTAAACGGAGAGGGAATTCCATATTTTTCATATCGTGCTTCCAGATATGGCTGGTCGAAGCGGTCTCCGTTGTAGGAAATCAGCAAATCACATTGCTGAAGAAATTGTGAAAAAATTCTCAGAATTGTCTCTTCTTCACTTGCATTTTCCGCCATCCATTGATAAAAATTCCAAGTTTCATCTTCAATTCCAACAGCTCCGATCAGGTATAAATACGTGGAATTTCTTGATAATCCGGTGGTTTCAATGTCGTAAAAAACAGGTGTAAAATTGTATTTTTGGAAGAATTTTCCGGTGAAAAATTTAACAGTCTCAAAGTCTGGAAACCCTTGTAAAATGGGCATTTTTTTAACAATCATGTTAATAATTTTTCCTTTCTGAAATTGTATTCAATTATACACAAGAAAATGAAATTTGGGTAGTGCTTTTTTTGAAAAAATGGTTTATATTATAAACAGGTTGATAAAAATGTACAAAAAAGTATATGGATTTTATCAAAAATAGAGCACTTTGGTGGTGCTTAATATAAAAGGAGGGAACGAAATGGGAATTTTAACCTTTAAGGGTGGTGTTCATCCTTATGACGGAAAAGAATTATCCAAGAACAGTCCGGTAGTGAAATATCTGCCAAAGGGAGATATGGTATATCCTCTTTCCCAGCATATCGGTGCTCCGGCTGCAGCGATAGTTCAGAAGGGAGACCATGTGCTCGCAGGACAGAAGATCGCAGATGCTGCGGGGTTTGTCTCATCACCGATCCATTCGTCTGTTTCCGGTACGGTAAAAGGAATCGAACCGCGCCTGACAGCAACAGGTTCTATGGTCAATTCCATTATCATTGAGAATGACCAGCAGTATGAAAGTGTGGAATTTACTCCTGCACGTCTGGAAGATCTTTCGAAAGAGGAAATTCTGGCGAGAATTAAAGAAGGCGGAGTTGTGGGAATGGGCGGCGCCGGATTCCCCACACAGGTAAAGCTTGCGCCAAAGGAACCGGACAAGATCGATCATATCCTTGTAAACGGTGCCGAGTGTGAACCCTATCTTACCAGTGACTACAGAAGAATGCTGGATGACTCTGAGAAGCTGATCGAGGGCTTAAGAGTTATGCTGAAGCTCTTTGACAATGCGAAGGGATACATCTGTATTGAGGATAACAAGCCTGACTGTATTGCGAAACTGAAAGAAATGGTAAAAGATATTCCACGTATTGAAGTAGCAGAGCTGATGACCAAGTACCCACAGGGTGGTGAGCGTTTCCTGATCAAGGCTGTCACAGACAGAGAGATCAACTCTGCCATGCTTCCGGCAGATGCAGGATGCGTAGTTGATAACGTAGATACCGTAATTGCTGTTTATGAAGCCGTTATCCTTGGAAAACCTGTTATGGACCGTATCGTGACAGTAACAGGACAGGGGATTAAGAATCCGCAGAACTTTGATGTCCTTTCCGGAACAGATATGGCAGAGCTGATTGAAGCTGCCGGCGGACTGACAGACAATGTATCCAAAGTAATTTCAGGTGGTCCTATGATGGGATTTGCCATGTATGACACTCATGTACCATGTATTAAGACAAGTTCCGCATGTCTCTGTCTGGAGAAGGATGATGTGGCAGATGCCGAACAGACTGCATGCATTAACTGCGGCAGATGTGTAGGAGTCTGTCCCGGCCATGTCATTCCTGCAAGACTTGCAACCTTTGCAGAGCATGGTGACATGGAGAGCTTCCAGAAATTTGATGGTATGGAGTGCTGCGAATGTGGCTGCTGCAGTTATATCTGCCCTGCCAAGCGTCCGCTGACCCAGATGATCAAATCTATGCGTAAGATGGTTCTGGCAAGCCGTAAGAAAAAGTAAAAGGGGGACATCGTAATGGATCAGATGTTACATGTATCATCCAATCCCCATGTCCGGGATAAGATGACAACAAGCAAAATCATGCAGCTTGTGGTACTGGCGCTTCTGCCGACCACACTGTTTGGAATTTATAATTTTGGCCTTCGTGCCTTACTGGTAGTAGTGATCACCGTCGCTTCCAGTGTATTCTTTGAGTGGATTTATGACAAGCTGATGCATAAGAAGAACACAATTACAGACTTCAGTGCAGTTGTTACAGGTTTATTACTTGCATTAAATATGCCTGCATCAATTCCGCTCTGGATGCCTGTACTTGGCAGTGCATTTGCGATCATCGTTGTAAAACAGCTCTTCGGTGGTCTGGGACAGAACTTCATGAACCCGGCACTTGCAGGAAGATGTTTCCTGATGATCTCTTTCGCAGGAAAGATGACAGATTTCGCAGTAAGCGACAGCTTCAGAGGTGTGGTAGATACTGTATCCGGTGCAACTCCTCTGGCAGCTCTGAAACAGAATGGATTTACAGACAGTTCTGTATCTGTATTACATATGTTTATCGGTGATATCCAGGGAACTATCGGTGAGACTTCTGCCCTTGCGATCCTGATCGGAGCAGCAATCCTTCTGGTTTTCAAGGTGATCGATCTGAAGATTCCGCTTACCTATATTGGAAGTTTCGCAGTATTTGTAATCCTTTACATGCTTGGAACAGGCAAGGGATTTGACGTGAACTATCTGTTCAGCCACATCTTCGGCGGTGGTCTTATGCTTGGTGCATGGTTTATGGCTACAGACTATGTCACAACACCGATCACACCAAGAGGACAGTATGTATACGGTGTCTGTCTTGGTGTACTGACTGCGGTCTTCCGTCTCTTCGGCGGTTCCGCAGAGGGCGTATCCTATGCGATCATTTTCTGCAACCTGTTAGTTCCGATGATCGAACGTGTGACTCGTCACCCGGCATTTGGGAAAGGGGGCAAAAAGGCATGAGTAACAGAATTATCAAAGATACCATAGCCATTACAGTGATCACACTGGTGGCAGGACTTGCCCTTGGTGTAGTCCAGGATATTACGGCAGATCCTATTGCAAAGCAGGAAGCACAGGCGAAACAGGATGCGTATAAGGCAGTATTTGCAGATGCGGACAGCTTTGAGACAGTGGATGTGGATGCGGATGCCATGCAGTCTTATCTGGATGAGAACGGATATGCAGCACAGTCCATAGATGAGACTATGCTTGCCAAGGATGCTTCAGGCAATGAACTGGGATATGCATTTACAGTAACCACTTCCGAGGGTTACGGCGGAGATATCCAGTTTGCAATGGGTATCCAGGATGACGGTACCTTAAATGGAATTTCCATTCTTTCTATCGGTGAGACCGCAGGTCTTGGTATGAGAGCAAACACAGATGCATTTAAGGATCAGTTCAAAGATAAGAACGTAGACAAATTTGAATATACAAAGACCGGTGCCACAGCGGATGATCAGATCGATGCGTTAAGTGGTGCCACTATTACAACGAATGCCATGACAAACGGTGTTAATGCCGGATTATGTGCATTCCAGTATGAGAAAGGGGGAAATCAGTGATGAAACCAAACACACCTGCTGAACGTTTATATAACGGAATCATCAAAGAAAATCCTACCTTTGTACTGATGCTTGGTATGTGTCCTACACTGGCTATCACCACATCTGCAACCAATGGTATCGGAATGGGACTTACTACAACAGTGATCCTTGCAGCATCCAACTTAATGATCTCTCTTCTGAGAAACTTTATTCCGGACAGAGTGCGTATGCCTGCATTTATCGTAGTTGTTGCTTCCTTTGTAACAGTTGTACAGCTTCTTTTACAGGGATTTATCCCAAGTCTGTATGACTCCCTTGGAATCTATATTCCTCTGATCGTGGTTAACTGTATCATCCTTGGACGTGCAGAAGCATATGCATCCAAGAATAAACCGATTGCCTCTCTGTTTGATGGTATTGGTATGGGTCTTGGATTTACCTTAAGTATCACCTGTATCGGTGCAGTACGTGAGCTGATCGGCGCAGGTTCTCTGTTCGGACATCAGATCCTTCCTCTGGCAGATGCTGCAGCAGGTAAGGCTGGTTATGAACCGATCACAATCTTTATCCTGGCACCCGGAGCATTCTTTGTTCTGGCAGCGCTTTCTGCATTACAGAACAAATTCAAAATCGGTGCAGCCAAACGTGGCATTGATCCAAGTAATCCTGATTGCGGCGGAAGCTGTGCAGCCTGTGGCAATACCATGTGTAAGGGAAAAAGGGGGTAATGGATTATGAAAGAACTTTTGATCATACTTGTAAGCTCAGCGATTGTAAATAACGTAGTCCTCAGCCAGTTCCTTGGCCTCTGTCCTTTCCTTGGTGTTTCCAAGAGTGTTGAGACAGCAGCCGGCATGGGCGGTGCGATCATCTTCGTTATTACACTGTCATCTTTTGTGACAGGTATTATTTACAATGCTATCCTGGTTCCTACGAACCTGACTTATCTGCAGACTATCGTATTCATCCTGCTGATCGCGGCGCTGGTACAGTTTGTAGAGATGTTTCTTAAGAAGACAATGCCTTCCCTGTATCAGGCACTTGGTGTGTATCTTCCACTGATCACAACAAACTGTGCGGTTCTTGGCGTTGCCCTTACAAACGTGCAGAAAGAGTATAATGTTCTTCAGGGAACAGTGAACGGATTTGCAACAGCAGTGGGCTTTACTATTTCCATCGTGCTGATGGCTGGTATCCGTGAGAAAATCGCATACAATGACATTCCAAAATCCTTCCAGGGATTCCCTACAGTTCTGCTGACAGCCGGACTGATGGCAATTGCCTTCTTCGGATTTTCAGGACTGATTTAAGGAGGGGACTGGTATGAATATAGGAGCAATTATCGCGGCAACTGTACTGGTTGCGGCAGTAGGCCTTTTTATCGGTGTTTTCCTTGGCGTTGCCGGTAAGAAGTTTGCTGTGGAAGTGGATGAGAAGGAAGTTGCTGTTCGTGAGGCGCTTCCCGGTAATAACTGCGGTGGCTGTGGTTATCCCGGCTGTGATGGTCTGGCAGCAGCGATCGCCAAAGGTGAGGCACCTGTAAATGGATGTCCGGTAGGCGGTGAGCCTGTCGGAAAAGTAATCGCAGCGATCATGGGACAGGAAGTTGTGGAGACTACCCGTCAGGTGGCGTATGTGAAGTGTGCGGGTACCTGTGAGAAGACGAAGGATAATTATGAGTATACAGGTGTGGAAGACTGTGAGATGATGGCTTTCATTCCCGGTGGCGGTGCGAAGTCCTGTACTTATGGATGCCTTGGTTTTGGAAGCTGCGTGAAGGCCTGTCCGTTTGGGGCGATTGATGTTGTGAACGGTGTGGCGGTTGTTGATAAGGAGGCTTGTAAGGCCTGCGGTAAGTGTGTTGCCAAGTGTCCGAAGCATCTGATCGAGCTTGTGCCCTATGAGCAGACTACGTTTGTGCAGTGTAGTTCTCATGCGAAAGGTAAGGCTGTTACTTCTGCGTGTGAGGTTGGCTGTATCGGATGTAAGAAGTGTGAGAAGACTTGCCCGAATGGGGCGATTACGGTTGATAATTTCTGTGCGCATATTGATTATAGTAAGTGTACGAATTGTGGGGCTTGTAAAGAGGTTTGTCCGAGACATATTATTCAGTAATGGGAGAAAGAACTGCTGTGCGGTGGCATGGCAGTTCTTTTTGTTCGATTAAGGGACGCGCGGGGCATTATTTCGGTTTGGGTTCAGTTTCGGACGCTAGGAACTCTAAGTTTCGGAAAATCTGCTAAAAGCATTCGAAAAATGCTCAAACTCGCCGCAAAGCGGCTCAGACAGTGAGCATTTTTCGAATAACGCAGATTTCCCGGAACTAAGAGTTACTACGCTTCCTGCAAAATTCACCCAAACCGAAATAATGCCCCGCGCTGTTTACTGGTTGTTTCGCGTTACTGTTCACACACCACTATCCCGCGAGGTGTTTTGGCATGAATATGCCAAAATCCCGAGACATACAAGCCAAAATTCCATTGCCGCAGGCAATCTGGAATGAATTTTGGCTAAGTTACTGTGAACGGAGTGAACAGTAACTGTTTCGTAAGGCGCGCGAACAATATACGCGAATATATGTTTGCGTTATGATGTGGGATGTGGTATGATGAATCGGAAGTGATGAATTTGGGACGGAGGATGTATCATGATTGCGTTTGTTCATGGAATGGCTGTGGATATGACTGAGAGCTCGGTGGTTGTTGAGGCCGGGGGGATTGGTTATGAGATATATATGACGGGGGCAGATTTGTCTGAGATTCGTATGGGGGAGGATGTGAAGGTCCATACTTATTTTAGTGTGAGAGAGGATGCCATGAAGCTGTATGGGTTCAGGGCTAAGGATGATCTGCAGATGTTTAAGCTGCTTCTTGGCGTGAATGGTGTGGGGCCGAAGGCTGCGCTGGGAGTTCTGGCGGGGATTACGGCGGATGAATTGAGGTTTGCAATTCTTTCGGATGATGTGAAGACGTTGTCGAAGGCTCCGGGTATCGGTAAGAAGACGGCTCAGAAGCTGATTCTTGAGCTGAAGGATAAGATGAAGCTGGAGGATGCGTTTGAATTGAAGCTGGCTCATGAGCAGGAGAGGGCAGCAGTGGGAGCCGGTGAGGTTTCGGATGGCAGGCAGGAAGCTGTTGAGGCTCTGGTTGCGCTGGGATACAGCAGTGCGGATGCGCTTCGGGCGGTGCGTAAGGTTACGGATGTGCCGCCGGATGATGTGGAAGGTCTTTTGAAGGCTGCGCTGAAGAATTTTTAACTGAAGCAGGACTTTACGCTCTGGTAGATTGGATTGCCTGTATTATTATAGAATTGTTATAGGTTAGGATGGGTAACAGATGGAGAAACGTATTATAACTACGGATGTGACGGAGGAGGATTTTTCTCTGGAGGGGAATCTCCGGCCGCAGACGTTGGATGATTATATTGGTCAGGAGAAGACCAAGAGTACTTTGAAGGTTTATATAGAGGCTGCGAAGCAGAGGCATGATGCATTGGATCATGTTTTGTTTTATGGTCCTCCGGGGCTTGGTAAGACTACTCTTTCGGGGATTATTGCCAATGAGATGGGGGTTCATATGAAGGTGACTTCCGGGCCGGCTATTGAGAAGCCGGGGGAGATGGCTGCGATCCTTAATAATCTGCAGGAGGGAGATATTCTGTTTGTGGATGAGATCCACCGCCTGAACAGGCAGGTGGAGGAGGTCCTTTATCCTGCTATGGAGGATTATGCTATTGATATTATGATCGGGAAGGGAGCTTCTGCCAGGTCTATACGTCTGGATCTGCCGAAGTTTACACTGGTGGGGGCGACTACCAGGGCAGGACTTCTGTCTGCACCTCTTCGTGACCGTTTTGGTGTGATGCATCATCTGGAGTTTTATACTCATGAGGAGCTTAAGACGATCATTATCCGTTCTGCTCAGGTTCTTGGAGTGGAGATTGATGAGAAGGGTGCGGCTGAGATTGCCAAGAGATCCAGGGGAACTCCGAGGCTTGCCAACCGTCTGCTGAAGAGGGTTCGTGATTTTGCGCAGGTGAAGTATGATGGACGGATTACTTATGATGTGGCGTGTTTTGCGCTGAATCTTCTGGAAGTGGATCAGTATGGTCTGGATAAGATTGACAGAAGGATTCTTCAGACTATGATCGTGAATTTTCAGGGTGGTCCTGTGGGACTGGAGACTCTGGCTGCGGCGATAGGGGAGGATTCCGGTACGCTGGAGGATGTGTATGAGCCTTATCTGCTGCAGAATGGATTCCTGAACCGTACGCCGAGAGGACGTATGGCATCGGCGCTTGCGTATGAGCATCTGGGCTATCAGATGCCGGAGAAAAACTGAAGTTAAGGGCGTAAAAATATAAAAAAGTAAAAGTTTTTTAAAAATTCCTATACATTTCGACTGCTTTCGAGTATAATGAAGTAAATGTCCGGGGTTCCGGGCAGATTGAAGGAAGATACAGGAGGCTCGTACGGATGGCGGTCAAAAATACAGCAAAGGTAATCATAGGTGGTAAGATTATTACGCTGGGAGGCTATGAATCGGAAGAATATTTTCAGAAAGTAGCATCCTATATAAATAAAAAGATGGATGAGTTAAGTGCTATGCCGGGTTACAGCAGACAGCCCATGGAGACCAAGCATACACTTATCAGCCTGAATATTACAGATGACTATTTTAAGGCAAAGAAACAGGCGGAGGTTTTTGAACAGGATTTACAGCAGAAGGATCAGGAGATGTATGATCTGAAGCATGAGCTGATCTCGCTTCGTATGCAGATTGAGGAAGCGCAGAAGCATGAACAGGAAGCCCTGGAACAGAAGAGCCTTCTGGAGGGAAAGAATAAGGAACTGGAAAAGCAGATTGATGAGCTGCTGAAATAACAGAGGGGGGATTACTTCGGTGATTTCCCCTTTATGATTTGTTTCATATGTATTCGATTTGAATATTATAGCAATGCTCATAAATAATGCATTTAAGATGACTGTTATAGAAAACGTGAGGTATAGAATTGAGAAGAGAAGAGATTGAACTTCTGGCACCTGCCGGTTCCTATGAGGGATTTGAGGCAGCGATCGGTGCAGGTGCAGATGCGGTTTATGTAGGGGGAGCAGCCTTTGGCGCGCGGGCCTATGCGAAGAATTTCGGAGAGGAAGAGCTTTTGCGTGCCATTGATACTGCTCATATCCATGGCAGGAAACTTTATCTGACAGTGAATACGCTGTTGAAGAACAGGGAACTGTCTGAACAGTTGTATGATTATCTGCTTCCATATTATAAGGAAGGTCTGGATGCGGTGATCGTTCAGGATATGGGTGTGTTTAAGATGATCAGGGAGATGTTTCCGGGTATGCATCTTCATGCCAGCACGCAGATGACTGTGACAGGTCCGGAGGGGATGAAGTTTCTGGAAGAACAGGGTGCTTCCAGAGTGGTAACTGCCAGAGAGCTTTCCCTTGAGGAAATCCGGAGGATGCATGAGACAAGTCCTATCGAGATTGAATCTTTTATCCATGGAGCTTTATGTTACAGTTATTCGGGACAGTGCCTGATGAGCAGTATCCTGGGTGGAAGAAGCGGTAACAGAGGAAGGTGTGCACAGCCTTGCCGTCTGCCTTACCAGACAGCGCTTTGTTGCGGGGAAAATGGCAGACGGTCAGAGAAAAGGAAAGCGCAAGAACTATGTCCTCTGAGTCTGAAAGATATTTCTACGATAGAGATTCTTCCGCAGATTCTGGAGGCTGGTGTTACTTCTCTTAAGATAGAGGGCAGGATGAAGCAGCCGGGATATACAGCAGGGGTAACTTCTGTATATCGGAAGTACCTGGATCTTCTTTTTGAGAAGGGAGCTGAGAATTACAGGGTAGCAGAGGAGGATAAGAGATATCTGCTGGATCTGTTTAACAGGGGAGGTTCCTGTACCGGTTATTATCAGATGCAGAATGGTCCGTCCATGATGGCATTCAGCAATGAGAAGAAAACAGGAGATGTCAGTCCTGTATTAAGAAAAAAGAAAGAAAAAATTCAGGGAACATTCATTCTTTTTTCGGGAAGTCCTGCTATACTGGATGTGTCATGCAGGGGAATCCATGGATCTGCGTCTGTGGGTGAGGTACAGTATGCGCAGAACCAGCCGCTGACAGAGGAGCGCATCCGTTCACAGATGGAGAAGCTTGGAAATACAGAATATGAGTGGGAAAATCTGGAAATCCAGATGGATGAGAATATTTTTATCCCGATGAAAATGCTGAATGAGGCGAGAAGAGAGGCACTGGAATCTCTGGAAAATGAATTGCTCAAACAATATAAGAGAGAAGAAAATAATGGGAAGAAACGCTTATCAGAGGATGCCGGAAGAAAAGCAGATTTGCCAAAGCAGAAAAATCTTCCGATTTATATTTCCTGTGAAGAAAAATCCACTGCACTGGCGTTATATAAAAGAGAGGGGATACATGGAATGTATCTGAACGCTGATGCCATGGAGGTCTGCCTGGATGACTGTGTAAGCAGAGGAATGGAGATGTATCTGTCTCTTCCGCATATTATGAGAGGTGAGATGCCCCGGGAGCTTCTCACCAGGATCAGAGAGTGGATGGACAGAGGAATGACAGGATTTCTGGTAAGAAATCTGGAGACTTTTGCAGTTCTGCGAAAGGCAGGTCTGGCTGAGAAATGTGTTCTGGATCACGGTATGTATACATGGAATGATGAAGCTGCTGATTTCTGGAAAGATCAGAAAGTCCTCAGAAATACGGTACCGCTTGAGCTGAACGAAGGGGAAATCCGCCACAGAGATAACCGGGACAGCGAGATGCTGATCTACGGATATCTGCCTCTTATGATATCGGCCCAGTGTGTGCATAAAAATCTTTACGGATGTAATCATAAGGAAGAAGGGGTAACTTTAAAAGACCGTTACGATAAAGAATTTACGGCGAAATGTATATGTAACCCATGGAAAACTGAGAATACAGATTTCTGTATACCCTGCTATAATATCATTTACAACAGTATCCCTTACGGCCTGTTGAAAGAGAAATCACAAATAGACAGACTTGGTGTCTCTTCCCTGAGACTTGCATTTACCATTGAGAAGCCTCAGGATGCGGTGAAGATATATGAAGAGTTCAGAGCTGTTTATCGTGATGGGAAGAATCCTCCGAAACGGGAATATACAAAGGGACATTTTAAAAGAGGAGCCGAGTAAGGCATATGATTAATGTAATTGTAGAATTATCCAAGTATGTGATCCTTACCCTGATGGTGATTTATGCCTTTCACTGTTTCTATCTGGTGAAACAGCAGAGTGAGGAGGAGAGAAACGAATCGCTGCGCCAGCAGCTGATGCTTATCTTTTTTATGGATTTCACTGCGTTTCTGGTCATCTACCTGAAGACAGGTAAGTTTCAGGTCGTGTTATTTTATATCGAAATGATGGCATTTTTTGCGGGAATCCAGATTTTGTACAGGATTTTTTATAAGAAAGCATCGATTTTACTGCTCAACAATATGTGCATGCTTCTCAGCGTAGGATTTATTATGCTGTGCAGGCTGGATGTTTCCACAGCTACCAGACAGCTGGTGATCGTGGCAGGCGTGAATGTGGTGGCATTGATTGTACCTGTCCTGATCAGGAAGATGAAATTTCTCAAGGACCTGACATGGGTTTATGCGGGAATCGGAATCGTTTTGCTGGCGGCGGTATTTGTGCTTGCAAAGACAAGCTATGGAGCAAAACTTTCCCTGATGGGAATCCAGCCTTCAGAGGCGATAAAGATTACATTTGTGTTCTTTATGGCGGCATTGCTGAGAAAAGGTGCTGATTTTTCAAAAGTGATCCAGGCTACGGTAGTGGCGGGACTGCATGTGGGGATTCTTGTACTTTCCAGAGACCTTGGAAGTGCAGTGATCTTCTTTGCGGCATATCTTGTGATGATTTATGTGGCATCCAGAAATGTGGGATATCTGGCACTTGGTCTTGCAGGCGGATCTGCAGGGGCAGTTGTCGCATATCATCTGTTTGGCCATGTGCGTCAGAGAGTGACAGCCTGGAAGGATCCCATGGCGGTATATCAGAATGAAGGATACCAGATCGTCCAGTCACTGTTTGCCATTGGAACCGGCGGATGGTTTGGAATGGGATTGTGTCAGGGTTCGCCTGAGAAGATCCCTGTTGTCAAGAATGACTTTATATTCAGTGCAATCTGTGAGGAACTGGGTGGGATTTTTGCAATCTGCCTGATCCTGGTATGTATGAGTTTCTTTTTGATGATCGTAAATATTGCGCTTAAGATTAAGAAACCATTCTACAAACTGATCGCACTTGGACTTGGTACGGAATATGCATTTCAGGTATTTCTGACAATTGGCGGAGCAACGAAATTTATCCCTATGACAGGTGTAACTCTTCCTCTGGTCAGCTATGGAGGAAGTTCTGTCGCGTGTACAGTACTGATGCTGGCGATTATTCAGGGATTGTATATTTTGAGAGAAGATGAGGACGAAGAAATTGAGAGATATCGAAGAAAAGGAACGGCGCAGAGAGTTGAAGAAGCGCCAGAAGCGCAAAGCCCGGGAGATTTCTGAAAAGAGAAGGCCCCGTAACAGAGAGTATACACTGGTATCCTGCTTTTTTGTGCTGATCTTTGTCAGTATGATCGGATATCTGATCTACTTTAATTATGCAAAGAGCGATGATTTTATCAATAGTCCCTATAATACAAGGCAGGATACTTTTTCAGACAGGGTTGTAAGAGGTAAGATCATATCTGCAGATGGGCAGGTGCTTGCCCAGACCAATGTTTACGAAGACGGAACAGAGGAACGTACTTATCCCTATGCAAATATGTTCGCTCATGTAGTCGGATATGACACTAATGGAAAAAGCGGACTGGAATCAGAGGCGAACTTCCAGCTTCTGACTTCTCATGAATTTTTCCTGAACCAGATGAAAAATGAGTTTAAGAATCAGAAAAATACGGGTGATTCTGTGATCACGACGTTAAACGCAGATCTTCAGTCAACTGCCTATAATGCACTTGGTGACAGGAGAGGGGCGGTTGTTGCCATAGAACCCTCTACAGGTAAGATTCTGGTGGAAATGAGCAGACCGGACTTTGACCCGAATACTATTTCCCAGAACTGGGACACACTGGTAAATGATTCCAATGACAGCAGTCTGTTGAACAGAGCTACAAACGGAGCCTATCCTCCGGGATCTACATTTAAGGTGGTAACTGCCCTGGACTATTTCAGAACCAAGGGCAGTCTGGAGGGATTTTCCTATCTCTGTGAGGGAAGTATTACCAGAGAAGATCACACGATCAGGTGCTATGGCGGAACTGTTCATGGACAGGAAGATTTTTACAGTGCTTTTGCCAATTCCTGTAACAGTGCATTTGCAGAGATCGGAACCATGCTCGGAGGCAGTTCTCTGAAAAAAACAGCCGAGGATCTTCTTTTTAATAAGAGTCTTCCGCTTTCTTCCTATAAAAAGAGTACTTTTACATTAAATGGAAAATCTTCTGTTGCAGAGGTTATGCAGACTGCCATCGGACAGGGTAATACGTTGGTATCACCTATGCATATGGCGCTGATTACCAGTGCGATCGCCAATGGCGGGGAGCTCATGAAGCCTTATCTCATTGATTCTGTTGTAAGTTCAGATGGAGAGACAGTGAAGACAACAGAGCCGGAGAGCTATAAACGTCTGATGACAACAAATGAGGCGAATATCCTTGGAAAGCTTATGAAAGGTGTTGTGGAAAACGGAACCGCATCGGCTCTGAACGGAAGAGGATATACAGTGGCAGGCAAGACTGGATCAGCGGAATTTGATGAGAATGGTTCCAGTCATTCCTGGTTTATCGGTTATTCCAACGTGGATGATCCGGATCTGGTAGTTGCGATCATTGTTGAGAATGGCGGTACCGGAAGTGAAGCAGCAGTGCCCATCGCAGAGCAGATATTTGATGCGTATTATTATGATAAGTAATAATAAATTCCATGTTGCAGGCAATCTGGAATGAATTTTGGCTACGTTACTGTGAACGGAGTGAACAGTAACTAATTAATCGGTAATATGTTATGAAATGATATTTATAGCTTGCGGGTTTGGAAAAAAAGAGATATACTATACTCAGTTTATAATACCACGCAAAACAGGAGGGATTGCATTATGATAGAAGCAACGAGCTGTGGCGGTGTGGTAATTCATCGGGGTAAGATTCTTACTTTGTATAAATCTTACAGGAACCGTTATGAGGGCTGGGTATTGCCGAAAGGAACAGTGGAACCAGGCGAAACGCATGAACAGACAGCATTGCGGGAAGTGATGGAAGAGGCTGGAGTGCGTGCGACCATTGTGAAATACATCGGAAAGAGCCAATATAACTTTACCGTTCCGGAGGACGTGGTTTCCAAAGAGGTACACTGGTATCTTATGACTGCGGATAATTATCATAGTAAGCCCCAGAGAGAGGAGTTTTTTGTAGATTCCGGATATTATAAATTTCATGAGATCTATCATCTGCTGAGGTTTTCAAACGAGAAGCAGATCGTAGAGCGTGCTTATCAGGAATATTTGGAGATGAGAAGCAATGGACTCTGGGGAAAACAGCATAAGTATTATTAACGAGAGAACAGGGCTGTGTTTTTTTGCAACGCAGCCCGGTTTAAATTTTGGAGAAAATGGAAATACTGTAACTGAAGTGTTATAGAAACGGGAGAGGGTGTAAGATGCTGAAATGGCAGGAGAATTTTCTTGCAGGGGAATCTGTAAAGAATCCTGAGAAGATAAAAAAGAAACTGAACAGCGGAAAACCGGTTCTGGGCATTTATCTCCTTACTCTGTCAGAGAATCCTGTGAATCTGATGGATATTATTCCTGCAGCAATGCTGATACAGAAGAGCTTTTATGGAATCTGTCCGAAGATCATAGGAATGGCGAAGGGCAAAGAGGAAGCCCTGGAGATGGTGCGAAGTCTGATCGATGAAATGTACAGGGAAACGGGAACTTTCGCAACAGCTGAATATATAGAAAACAGGTGAGAATATGTTACATATTTTATGGCTGATCCTTAAATTTATACTGATCATCCTGGGAATTCTGCTGGGCCTTCTTTTACTGGCAATTCTTCTTGTACTGTTCTGTCCTGTAAGATATAAGGCATCAGCTGTCAAGGCAGAAGGTGGCTGGAAACAGACAGAGGGAGAGGGTATCGTAAGCTGGCTGTTTCATGGGATTTCGCTGAGAGCGGAATGGAAAGATCAGCAGATGGAGATATCCTTTCATCTGTTTGGAATTCCCGTAGACAAGTTGTTGAAAAAACGGCAGGAGAAGAGGGCTGTAACAAAGAAATCCGGGAAAAATCCGGAGAAATCCGGCGCAGAAAAGGTATCTGTATCCGGCACAGACGGAAACAGGGAAGAAGAGCATAAAAAATCAGTGGTTGATCACCCGAAATCAGAGAATATGGAGACTGAGGATCTGAAAACAGACAGAAATTCAGCTTCAGGTACATCTGCTGATACAGAGAGGATCAGAAACAGTCAGATATCCGGACAGCAGGAACTGAATGCAGATGATACAGATCGGAATAGTCTAAAGAAGAGGCAGTTTTTTATAAAAAGGATCTATGACCGGATCCGAAATATATTTCAGTCGATTCGTACAAAACTGCAAAATATCCGCAGGACATTCGGGAAGATTAAGAAGAATGTGTCCTGGTGGAAGGCGTTTATAGAACATCCCAGAGTGACAGCTGCCAGAAAGCTTGTATGGAAACATGGAAAATTTTTGCTTAAGCATATTTTTCCTACAAGGATAGAAGGGCAGGTTACTTTTTCTTTTGAAGATCCGGCGCTGACAGGTGCGGCACTTGCTGTACTTGGGATGACAATTCCATTTCACAAAAATTATATACAGATCAATCCCCGTTTTGACAGTGAGAATTATCTGTATGGAAACATCAGGGCAAAAGGCAGGATCTACGGATTTGTTCCTGTGCGGGCAGCAGTGAGTATTTATTTCAATAAAAATATAAAATACGTTATAAAACGTTGGAAAACCAGGAGGGCATGACCATGGCAAATGAAAACAATTTTAAAGAAACCGTAAATTCATTATTCAAGGGAATGGACAGTTTTATTTCTGCGAAAACAGTGGTAGGAGAGGCAATCCATGTAGGCGATACGATCATTCTTCCTCTGATGGATGTATCTTTCGGTGTAGGTGCCGGTGCTTTTTCCGGAGAGAAGAAGGATAACGGCGGCGGCGGAATGGCAGGAAAGATGACTCCCTGTGCAGTGCTTGTAATCCAGAATGGAACAACAAAGCTGGTCAATGTGAAAAATCAGGATGGTCTCACCAAGATCCTTGATATGGTTCCGGATTTTGTAGACCGTTTTACCTCCGGAAAAGGTGACGAAGAATCTGTCGGCGAATCAGAAAAATAATTTTTGCATAGACTATAGCAAACCGATGAAAAAGGTGCAGAAGAATTGGAAAAGCTGTTCGGCTTTATGCTGTTTTTCATAGGGATTGGGATGATAATCGGGATGCTGATCGCAGAAAATGTGGTTCTGGTGGTTTCGGCCGGAGTTTTCCTGTTGTTGGGATATCATCTTTTCTGTCATTAACTTTACAGAAGATTGCGAATATCCCGTTTGACATATGAAATAAAAAAAGACTGTCAGCTCAGGCAGAATATTCGGTAAAGAATATCTGAACAGAGGGACAGTCTTTTTTGCAAAAAAATACCCCTGTTGCAACAGGGGTAATGGTGTTATTATGCTCTTTCTACTTTACCGGATCTTAAGCAAGAAGTACATACATATGTCTTTCTAGCTCCACCCTCAGCAGTCTTGATTTTAACGGATTTTACGTTAGATTTCCACATTTTATTGGATCTTCTATGTGAATGACTTACATTATTTCCGAAATGAGCAGCTTTCTCACAGATTGCACATTTAGCCATGATAGCACCTCCTTGACGCTTTATTGTTACTGTCGTGCTGTGTGCATAGCGTCTGAACAGTAACCTTGTGTTCAACAGATTACATTGTAACAGATGAATTGTGCTTTTGCAAGCAAAAAAAGGAAAAAACTCAAAAATTATATTTCTTTTTCTGTGAAAAGAGGTTATAATACACTTACATACAATAATGAGCATTGGAGGTAACCATATGAATGGACGTATAGATTCCGGATTAGGTCAGATCATAATTGACACAGATGTAATTGCAACCTACGCAGGAAGCGTTGCTGTAGAATGTTTTGGTATCGTAGGCATGGCTGCAGTCAGTATGAAGGACGGACTGGTAAAGCTTCTTGGAAAGAACAGCCTGAAACATGGCATCAGCGTCAGAATTACAGAGGACAATAAAATCCGCCTGAATTTCCATGTTATTGTGGCATATGGCGTGAATATAAGTACAATTGCAGACAACCTTGTCAGCAATGTCAAATATAAAGTCGAGGCCTTTACAGGAATGGAGATTGATAAGATCGATATTTATGTAGAAGGTGTACGCGCAATTGATTAGGATAGAGGAGGAACTTGTGGTGAATAACAAAACCATAGATGCCAGAATACTTTCCAGGATGTTTCTTGCAGGAGCCAAGAATCTGGAAGCTAAAAAAGAATGGATCAACGAACTGAACGTATTTCCGGTACCGGATGGAGATACAGGAACCAATATGACAATGACGATCATGGCAGCAGCAGCAGAAGTAGGTTCTCTGGGAGAGCCTGACATGGAGTCACTGGCCAAGGCGATTTCTTCCGGTTCCCTGCGCGGTGCAAGAGGTAACTCAGGTGTTATTCTTTCTCAGCTTCTGCGTGGCTTTACCAGAAGTGTTAAGAACAGTAAGGAACTGGATGCCATTGATATCGCGGCAGCCATGGAGAAAGGTGTGGAGACTGCATATAAGGCAGTCATGAAACCGAAGGAAGGAACAATCCTTACTGTTGCAAGAGAGGCTGCTGCCAAGGCTGTAGAGCTTGCGGAGACAGCAGAGGATTTGGATACATTTTTCCAGAGCGTGATCGCTCATGCGGAGGAAACTCTGGCAAAGACACCGGAGATGCTGCCGGTTCTGAAAGAAGCAGGAGTAGTGGATTCCGGTGGACAGGGACTTCTGGAAGTATACCATGGTGCATATGATGGTTTCCTTGGCAAGGAGATTGATTATACACAGTTTGACAAGGCAAAAGGTCCTGCTGTGACTAAGATCGATGCACAGACAGAGGCTGATATTAAATTTGGTTATTGTACAGAGTTTATTATTCTTCTGAACCAGCCGATGTCCGAGGAGACAGAGCATGAATTTAAGAAATTCCTGATGTCCCTTGGTGATTCTATTGTGCTTGTTGCAGATGACGAGATCGTGAAGGTTCATGTTCATACCAATCATCCCGGACAGGCTATTGAGAAAGCTCTTACCTTTGGTGCACTTTCACGTATGAAGATCGACAATATGCGTGAGGAGCATCAGGAGAAGCTTATAAAGGATGCCGAGAAAATGGCGAAAGAGCAGGCAGAACAGGAAGAAAAAGAAGAAGCAGCACAGCCGCCGAAGGAAGTTGGCTTTATTTCCGTATCTGTGGGAAAGGGAATGACAGAGATCTTTAAGGAATTGGGTGTGGATTACCTGATCGAGGGCGGTCAGACGATGAACCCGAGTACAGAGGATATGCTCAATGCCATTGCAAAAGTAAATGCAAAGACTATTTATATTTTCCCGAACAATAAGAATATTGTTCTTGCTGCAAACCAGGCAAGGGATCTTACTGAGGATAAAGAGATCGTGGTTGTGCCGACTAAGACCATTCCGCAGGGAATTACTGCCATGATCAGTTATGTGCCCGAGAAGAACAGTGCGGAGAATACTGAGGCTATGCTTCAGGCAATCGAACATGTGAAGACCGGACAGATCACGTATGCTGTGCGTGATACAAGGATTGATGATAAGGAGATCCATGAGGGTGATATGATGGGTATCGGTGATCATGGAATCCTGGCTGTTGGCAAGGACCGCATGGAAGTTGCCAAGGAGACAGTTGCCCAGATGGTGGATGATGAGTCTGAGGTGATCAGTATTTATTATGGTGCTGATACTGAGGAGGCTGAAGCTGAGGAGCTGGCAACGGTTCTGGAGGAGGCTTATCCGGAGTGTGATGTGGAACTGAATGCGGGTGGACAGCCGATTTATTATTATGTTATTTCTGTAGAGTAGGATAATAGAGTTTTTGAGAGAGATAAACGAATAGTTCATGTGATGAAAACGGGTATAGGCCATTGTTGAGGGTGGGTATATCCGTTTTCGTGTTATAAAAGGGGACGGCAGGAAAATATTTGTGTCAGGATGCGGTTTCGGCATCTAAGAGATTCTAAGGTGAAAAAAATCTGCTAAAAGCATGAGCCGTCTTGTCAAACTCGCTCCGTTGCAAACTTCGCTCAGACAGTGATGCAGCCGGCTCATAACGCAGATTTTTTTCGCCTAAGAATCTCTAAGATACCTGCAAATGCATCCTGACACAAATATTTTCCTGCCTGAGATTTGGATAGTGGAAGTTTATTGTCGGCAGATTATTGTGATTGAAGAATGAGGGTTGCTTGATTTGGTTATTTTTTGCAGGGATAAGATAGATAATTTTTACTGGCTGTAAGGGATATTCATAATTATATTGTAGTAGAAAGGAATCGGTGGTATATGTCAACATCTTTGCGTACTTTGAAGGGCGTGGGGGAGAAAACGGAAAAGTTATTTGCGAAAATAGGAGTTACGGATATGGAATCTCTTCTGAGTTATTATCCACGTAATTATGATGCGTATGAGGAGCCTGTTGAGATCCAGTCTCTGGAAGAGGGAGCTGTTGTGGCGATTTCTGTGGCGGTTATAACGGGTGTGTATGTGAATCAGGTGCGGAATCTTCAGGTAATCACGACCACTGTGGCAGATTTTACGGGGAAAATTTCTGTTACGTGGTTTAATGCACCGTATCTGCGCTCTGCAGTCAGGAAAGGCAGCAGGTTTGTTCTGCGGGGGCGTGTCGTCAGGAAGCAGGGGAAGCTGCAGATGGAGCACCCTGAGATTTTTACGCCTGCGGCTTATGAGGAGATTCTGCACAGTCTTCAGCCGATTTATGGACTGACTGCAGGGCTTTCTAATAAGACGATCGTGAAGCTGATCCATCAGGTGCTTGATGAGCAGAAGCTTCAGGCAGAGTATCTGGCAGATGAGTATAAGGAGAGGTATCACCTGGCAGACAGGAATTTTGCGATTCCTGCGATTCATTTTCCCAAAAATATGCAGGAGCTGTTAGCTGCAAGGAGAAGGTTGGTGTTTGACGAGTTTCTTCTTTTTATTCTTGCTGTGCAGTCTTTGAAGGAGAAGACGGAGGAAGCACCGAATGCGTTTCCCATGCATCCGGTGTGGACGACAGAGCAGATTATTGAAAGTCTGCCCTATGATCTGACAAAGGCGCAGTTGAATGTGTGGCATGAGATTGAGAGGGATTTAAGCGGCCAGGCCCTGATGTCTAGACTGGTGCAGGGAGATGTGGGAAGCGGTAAGACAATCCTTGCGTTTCTCGCAATGATCATGACTGTGGAGAATGGATATCAGGCAGTGCTTATGGCACCTACGGAGGTTCTTGCAAGGCAGCATTTTCAGGCAATGGAGAAATTGCTGCAGGAACAGAATATTGATTTTGGGCATCCGGTTTTGCTGACAGGATCAGATACTGCGAAGGAGAAAAGGGAAAAATATGCGCTGATCGCGTCAAAAGAGGCTAACCTGGTGATAGGAACGCATGCGCTGATTCAGGAAAAAGTGCAGTACAATAATCTTGGACTGGTTATTACAGATGAGCAGCATCGTTTTGGTGTGAAACAGAGGGAAGCACTGACTACTATGGGAAACCCGCCTAATGTGCTGGTGATGAGTGCTACACCGATTCCAAGGACGCTGGCGATCATTATATACGGGGATCTGGATATTTCAGTAATTGATGAACTTCCTGCGCAGAGACTTCCCATTAAAAATTGTGTGGTGGATACTTCTTACAGGCCGAAGGCTTATTCCTTTATGGAGAAGCAGATCCGTCAGGGACGGCAGGTTTATGTGATCTGTCCAATGGTGGAGGAGAGCGAAGGGATGGATGGGGAAAATGTGCTGGATTATACCCTGAAGCTTCGCAATGTTTTTTCGCCGGATATAAAGATTGCTTCTCTTCATGGAAAGATGAAAGCGAAAGAGAAGAATGTGATCATGGAGGCTTTTGCCGCAGGGGAAATTCAGATTCTGGTATCTACTACTGTAGTTGAGGTAGGAGTGAATGTGCCTAATGCTACAGTGATGATGGTGGAGAATGCCGAGCGTTTCGGGCTGGCACAGCTTCATCAGCTTCGCGGGCGTGTCGGTAGAGGGGAATATCAGTCATATTGCATTTTTATGCAGGGAAATGGTGCAAAAGAGATTTCTAAACGTCTGCAGATCCTGAATAAATCCAACGATGGATTTTATATTGCAGGAGAGGATCTGAAGCTTCGCGGTCCTGGTGATCTTTTTGGAATCCGACAGAGTGGTCTGCTGGAATTTAAACTGGGGGATATCTATCAGGATGCGGATATCCTGAAGGCTGCCAGTGAGACGGCCGCAGAGATTCTGTCCCTTGACGGGGATTTAAGCCTTCCGCAGAATGAGGAACTTCAGAGGAGACTTTTGGCATATATGAAGGAAGATCTGCAGAATCTAGGACTATAGAAAATGACGGATACAGAGTAAAAAATAATACTGTTCATGTTACTGTTCATAAGATGCCTAAATTATAAAAACAGAAAAACATTGCAAAAGCAGAAGATTCGTAGTATTCTATTTTCATAAAAGAATGTTACTGTTTATCATATTTTCGGTAACATAAGAATACCTGTAACTGTACAAAACTGAGCAGTTACGAATACTTATACCTTGTAAGGAGGCTAATCATATGGCAACAAAAGCAACTACAGCAGATCTCAACACATCCACTGCGAAGACAACCGAAGTTAAAGAGGCTCCTGCAAAGACAACTGCTGAAGAAGTAGCTGTAAATAAAGAAGCAAACAAGAAAGAAACTGCTGAAACAGAGACTGTAAAGAAAGAAACAACAGCAAAGAAACCGGCAGCAAGAAGAACAAGAAAGACTGCAGAAAAGAAATCAGCAGAAGCAGAGAAAGAAACCGAGAAGAAAGAAACAGCTAAAGCAGCAGACACTGTAGAAAAGAAACCGGCAGAAACAGAGAAAGAAGCCGAGAAAAAAGAGACAGCTAAAACAACAAAGACTGCTGCAAAACCAACAAAAACAACGAAAAGAACTACAAAGAAGGCCCCTGCTAAGACAGCTGAGAAACCGGCTGAAGAGACCGCTGCCGAGAAGAAGACAACAAGAAGAACCACTAAGAAAGAAGCAACAGCAGAAGTATATATTCAGTTCATGGGCAGAGAAGTATATACAAAAAATATTTTAAGTAATGTCAGAAGAATCTGGACAGACGAACTGGGTAAAAAGGAGAAAGATCTCAAAGATATTAAGATTTATATCAAACCTGAAGAGAACAAAGCATATTATGTAATTAACGGTGATATCACTGGTTCTGTGTGGATCTGACATATAAAAAATAAGAACAATTTCCAAATCTTATGGCAATCACATAAATCAGTTACTTGAGAATGATCAGAATAATAAGTAATGAAGTAATCACAGACAGGTTTAATGACCTGTCAGGTTAAGACATTGAGAAACTCAGATGATAACATAAATTCATCTGAGTTTTTTGTGCTTTCGGTTATAAAAAATTGAGACATACCTGCTACTTGACAAAAATTATCAGTTAGTATAAGCTATCTGCATAAGGTTATTGAGAAAAATCGGCTATAGCAATCCTCGTAAATAATGCATTTAAGACAGTTCAGCAGGGTTTCACACTCTGATGGGCTGGATTAAGATGCATTATTTACGAGGATTGCTATAATAACGACGATGATAACCAAATACAAATACAAAAGGTGAGCGACTGAAAATGACATTAAAAGATTTGGAAATCGGAAAAAGTGCTGTGATCACGTCGGTTGGCGGCAAGGGTGCCCTGCGTCAGCATTTCCTGGATATGGGTATGATTCCAGGAGCTGAGGTCACAGTCGTGAAGTTTGCACCCATGGGAGATCCCATGGAATTGCAGGTACATGGATATGAACTGACATTAAGACTTGCGGAAGCAGAGCAGATAGAAATCGAACAGATCCCGAAGCGAAGCAGAAGTCACGCCGGAATAGAGGCTGTAAGCGACCTGGCACATCCGGGACTTGGAGAGGATGGAAAGTATCATTCCAGAGAAGATGAACATCCACTGCCTGAGGGAACTACACTGACGTACGCATTGGTGGGAAATCAGAACTGTGGAAAAACTACACTGTTTAACCAACTGACAGGTTCCAGTCAACATGTGGGAAACTTTCCAGGAGTAACGGTGGATCGCAAGACCGGTTCGATTAAAGGCCATCCGGATACAGAAATCACAGACCTTCCGGGAATTTATTCCATGTCCCCTTACAGCAGTGAGGAGATTGTCTCCAGAAATTTTGTCCTGGATGAGAAACCAAGTGCGATCATCAACATTGTGGATGCTACCAATATTGAGAGAAACCTGTATCTGACCATGCAGCTTCTGGAGATGGATATTCCTATGGTAGTTGCAATGAACATGATGGATGAAGTGCTGGGAAATCAGGGTTCTATAGATGTAAATAAGATGGAATCGCTGCTTGGAGTACCTGTAATCCCTATTTCCGCAGCAAAGAATGAAGGGGTTGATGAGCTGGTTGACCATGCGTTACATATAGCGAAATATCAGGAACATCCACTGCGTCAGGATTTCTGTGATAAGAGTGACCATGACGGTGCAGTACACCGCTGTATTCATGCGGTCATGCACCTGATTGAGGATCATGCGGCGCAGGCTGATATTCCTACCCGTTTTGCAGCAACCAAGGCAATCGAGGGAGATCCGCTGATTCTTGAGAAGCTGAAGCTGGACACAAATGAGACGGATATGCTGGAGCATATCGTACAGCAGATGGAAACAGAGCGTCAGGTTGACAGAAGCGCTGCGATCGCAGATATGCGTTTTGACTTTATTGAGCGTTTGTGTGAACAGACAGTTGTAAAGCCAAAAGAGAGTAAGGAGAGAATCAGAAGTGAGAAAATTGATAAGATTCTTACAGGAAAATATACAGCGATTCCCTGTTTCATCGGAATCATGGTACTGGTATTTTATCTTACCTTTAATGTGATCGGAGCGTGGCTTCAGGGGCTTCTGGAGATTGGAATTGATAAGGTTTCTGCGCTGGTAGATGTAGCACTGACAGCAGCAAATGTAAACAGTGCCATGCATAGCCTGGTCATTGATGGTATTTTTACAGGTGTGGGAAGTGTACTCAGTTTTCTGCCGATTATCGTAACCCTGTTTTTCTTTCTGTCTCTTATGGAAGACAGCGGATACGTTGCACGTGTTGCTTTTGTGATGGACAAACTTCTGCGTAAGATCGGCCTTTCCGGAAGAAGCATTGTACCAATGCTGATCGGATTCGGATGTACGGTTCCGGCTGTTATGGCCACACGTACACTTACAAGTGAGCGTGACAGAAAGATGACGATTTTGCTGACTCCATTTATGAGCTGTACTGCGAAGCTGCCGATTTATTCTTTCTTTGTAAGTGCTTTTTTCCCGAAGAAGGGCGGATTTATTATGGCAGGTCTTTACCTGCTTGGAATTTTGGTGGGAGTTCTGGCGGCATTTTTGTATAACAGAACTCTTTTCAAGGGAGATCCCGTCCCGTTTGTCATGGAACTTCCCAATTACCGGCTGCCGGGAGCAAGGAATGTAGGTCAGCTTTTGTGGGAAAAAGCAAAAGATTTCCTGCAGAGAGCGTTTTCTATTATCCTGCTTGCATCAATGATAATCTGGTTCCTGCAGAGCTTTGATCTGCATTTAAATCTTGTAAAAGATTCTGCAGACAGTATTCTGGCAATGGTGGCGGGAGTCCTGGCACCTATATTTAAACCAATCGGACTGGGAGACTGGAGAATCTGTACAGCTCTTATCAGCGGATTTATGGCAAAAGAGAGCGTGGTATCTACTCTGGAAGTACTTTTCAGTGGAAATATTGCCTCTGTACTGACTCCGCTGGCAGCAGCATCCCTGCTGGTATTCAGTTTGCTCTATACACCATGTGTGGCGGCTATCGCTTCAATCAAACGTGAAATGGGTAGCAAATGGGCTGTTGGTGTTGTGGTATGGCAGTGTGTGATTGCCTGGGTGGCTGCACTGATCGTACATCTGATAGGGATGATCTGATTTTATTAATTCGCTTTTATAGAAAAACCGATGGATTTGACTGTTTTCAGTCATCACCATCGGTTTTTTTCAGTTCCTCAACTGAGAGGCTTTTATCTGATTAGTACTGTCCGCCCTGGGAACCACTGGACATCTGTCTTTCCTGGGCTTCGATCATCTTTTTCATAATAATATCAGAACAACTTTCCCTGAATTTCCAGTTTGAGGGGAGATGATCTGATTTTCTGGCAGAAAATTAGATTACTATTTTTGATATGACAATCTCTTTATGGGTTTCATTATAGTACAGAAACCCTGAAAAAACTATAGAAATCTTACGAAATTGCTATAGTTTTTTAAAAAGAGACAGAAAAGAGACCAAAAGAGACAAGTGGTCTCTTTTGTCTCTTTTGGTTCTATAGCAATTCCGCAAAATAATGCAATCTGTAATGAATTTTGGTTACTGTTCACACATCACTATTCCGCGAGGTGTTTTTGCTTGTATGTGCCCACAACTTGCTATCTGATCTGTTAGATGATAAAATTAAAATATAACAGGGAAGTGATATACGAAGGAGGTAGGAATGACAGAGTTTAATTTTGATACTGTTTTTGATGAAACCATGCAGACGCACAATCTGGACACTGTAGTGATTCTGGGACACTTAAATCCGGATGGCGATGCTGCCGGATCGGTGATGAGCCTTGCGCACTATATCCATGTCAATTATCCACAATACAGGGTGTTTCCATACCTTGCAAAAACGCTGGAGCGCGGTCCGAAAAAGATGGTCGTGGAAGATAAGATATTTGTTCCTTTTGAGATGCCGGATATATCCGGAAAACAATATTGTGTCATAATCTGTGATAATGCAACTCTGGAGCGTATGATCGGATTGGAATATTACCAAAATGCCGCTGCCAGCATTGTTGTTGATCATCATGCTTCCAATGAAGGATACGGAGATGTGAACTGGACAAAGGTTTCTGAGGCATGTGCGGAAAATGTATACCATATGCTTTCTCCCGAACTGCTTCTAAATGCAGCCCAAAAGGAAGCGTACCCCAATGCCGCAGATTATATTTACCTTGGCATCCTGCATGATACCGGAGGACTGGCAAGGGCAAACCAGGGTATTTTTCAGGCAGTAGCTGATCTGATGGCTATGGGAGTTGACCATGGCAGGATTATGAAAACCTTACACAGTGATACCTTGGACATTCTGTACAAAAGAGCCGATATTCTTCATGGGGCAGTACGTGCGATGGATGGCCGGGTTGCTTATGTCATTATGGGACAGAAGGAAATTGCCGAAAAAGATATCACATACGAAGACATCCACTGTATCAGCACGATCCTGCGCGATTGCGACGATATTGAACTTGGTTTTACTATGTATGAGGAAGAAGAAAACGGGTGGAGATGTTCTTTCCGTTCAGACGGGAAATGGATCAATGTTAATGAACTGTTGAAACCTTTTGGCGGTGGAGGACATATCTCCGCAGCAGGATTAAAATATCGGACAGATAATGTAGAAGAATTAAAGAAACAGATTCTGGACAGAGTAGCAGAGATGAAAAATAAACAGTAATCTATAAATGAGCAAATAAAAAACTGCACAAAATTATAAAACCGAAGTGGAATATAAACACTTGTTGGAATTGTTATTGAGGGAAAAGAAGAGGAGAGTCTGTATGGGAAAGATAATCGAAGGTCTCTGGGATTGCACGTTTTGTGGGAATAAAAGGATTAGAGCCGGTCAAAAAACCTGTCCCGATTGTGGGCATCCGCAGGACGAAAATACAAAATTCTATATGCCGGATGAAATTAAATATGTTTCTGAGGAGGAAGCAGAAAAGATCAGCCGTAATCCGGACTGGCAGTGCAGCTTTTGCGGCAGTCTTAACAGCGACGATCTGAATGTCTGCAAAAATTGTGGTGCCACAAAAGAAGATTCGGAGAGAAACTACTTCGAGATGAGGCAGCAGGAAGAGGAAAAGATGGGAATCTTCGCAGCAATCATTTTTGGCATGATGTCATGCCTGGCACCGAAGATCAAAAACGTAACGATTGATGACTTGAATTGGGAAAGAACCATTGACATTGAAGAGGTTGTAACTCACAATGAAAGTGACTGGTCGCTGCCCGATGATGCGAGGCTGCAATATACAAAAAGTGAAATTCAATCCTACAAAGACGTTCTCGACCATTACGAGACAGTTACAGAAACCAAAACACGTAGCGTCATAGACCACTACGAAGAGAAGAGTTCTTATGTTGATCTTGGAAATGGATAGATGCTGCTGGATTCGCAGAGATTAATCAAAAATAAGACATAGATATACCCGGAGGGATACTTCGAACCTTTATTAAATAAGGAGATTCATAGTTTTGGCATGAGTCGCCTTGTTTAATGCTTTTCTCATGTTATACTGTCAATGTGGGAGGTGTAAAGCGTGGATGAATATATGAGAAAATTGAAGCGGCAGCTCTTATTTGAAGGCTCTTGCGTTACGAGCAGATGCGGCCGGGGTGGCGGTGTTTACGAGTATGTACAGTGCGAATTTGCTTATAATGAGGGCAGGTTAGACGGCGGCGAGCTGTCAAAACGTAACATAATCAGTATGTTTGAGAGTGGGCTTATATATGCAAACGAAGGCGAGACGATGTTTCGCGCTGAGGATATCATAAATACAGACAGGCACTTTGCGGCACTGCAGTATGCGATTACAGAGTGTATACATAGTCTGTCTGGCGGAGATATACAGGAGATACAGAGGCGGCTTGGAACGGGGCAGAACATACCGGGCGATGTAGAGGAACAACCCAAAACGCTTAGAGACATCGCAGCGTTCCATATAGAACAGATTAAAATCGGCGGTGACGCAAAGGTAGCCCGCATCATTGCATTTGTGCAATGCCTGCAGGCAGATATTGCTCCGTTTATTATACATGCGGAGAATAAAGAGGAGTACGAAGGGCGACTAGACAGCCCGGCACGACTGGAGCAGCTTTTCAGGGTAGAGCAGCGGCGGTTCTACAGAGAGACAGAACCAATGGTGGTTGATCAAGTATAAGAGATATTGCGGCGGGGAAACCCGTCGCTTTTCTGCTCCACTAACTCAGCATTATAGAAAGAGAAGATTGTTTTTCCGCGGAGAAAAGATATTATAATTTTGCGCAGACAAGCTCATAAACTGTCTTCAGAAGTTCGTCTCCCCTGCGGCATTCTGAAACAAACGAAACGACTGCGTTTTTTTTCGGAAGGATCATAGATATCTGGGAGTATTTTCCATCCGCCCGGAAAGAATTATATTCACCACGCCAGAAAAGATAACCATAGTATCCAACATCAGCTGCCTTTGTACTTTCTTCTATCCATTTCTCAGACAGTATCTGTTTTCCATTCCACTTGCCTTTGTTAAGATAAAACAGTCCAAATTTGTGAAGTTCAGAAAGGGTCAGAAATAATCCGCCGGCTCCAAAACTGTTTCCAAGTGGATCAGTCTCCCATGTAGGACGTTTTATTCCAAGTTTGGAAAAAAGTCTGGGTGTAAGGTAAGAAACCAGATCGCAGCCGGAGCGTCTTTGTACAAGAATGCCTGCCAGATAGGGGCCAACGTTATTATACACAAAATGTGTACCCGGCTTATACTTAAAGGGAATAGCCAGAGACATTTTTACCCAGTTATCTTCTTCATATAAAGGTCGTTGTTCTCCCATCAGACTGCCCTTCTCCTGTCCAAGGCACATGGTAAGAAGATCACGAACAGTTGCTTCTTTCAGGTTCTCATCTATACACTCCGGCAAGTCACCTGAAAATGCTTCTGTTAGTTTTTCATTAAGATCGATCAGCCCTTCCTGAACAGCAAAGCCAACTGCACAGGATGTGAAGCTCTTTGTTGCAGAATAAATATTCCTTCTGCATTCCGGTTCGCTGTACCACTCTGCTGCAAGTTCATTATCTTTTGAAATTTTGATTCCAAGAACATTATATTCTTTTGCTTTCTTAACAAAATCTGAAATATCCATAATATTTACACCCTTCTTGTCCTTAAATGTATTTTATTACTTTTATATTAACACAAAAATGGTGGATAAACCAGTTATTGCAGAAGGTGGTATATTACTATATTTCATCTTTAGACAAATTTCAATATTAAATATTGATTTTGTCTTTTTGTTATACCCGAATTTCAGCAAGACATTGCATCTTAATCCCTCAATATTCCCTTTTTTATCATAATTAAATCCTTCTGCTGATATTTTCATCAATGCAGTATTGGCAAATTGCTTAAGTTAATGACATTGTGTATGAACAGTAACAAAAATGTCATCAATTTTTTCGATAAAAATATATATCTTTGTCTTGCCTTGTCAATATGTGGTATACTTAAAACAGCAAAATACAGAAAGGAGAAAGTCATGGGAAACGAAGCAGGGGAATGGATCATTCATGGAGTAACATGGGATGATCCGAAATGCATCCACGATGTGGATGAAGCAGTCGAATATATCAACCGGGTTGGTTTTCTTCCTCTTTTTAAGAACGAAATTCCGGGGTTTTCTCTGGAGGAACGGACAGTGGCAGAATATTGGTGGTCTGATGATCCGGTGAGGGATCCGTGGAGATGGAGGATTGCCATTGCCAAAAGACATGATGTTCTTTACGGAAAATTCTTTGCCAAAAAAGCCGGGTTTATTTCCAAAAAATGGCTGCCGGTATTTGCCAACTACCGCAGGGACGGCTATGATTTTGATGCTCTGTTTGAGGATGAAAAAGCACCGATCAAACATAAGAATATTATGGATCATTTTATGGAAAATGATGCAGAAATCTACTCCTACGAATTGAAAAAATTGGCTGGATTTGGAAAAGATGGCGAAAAGGGATTTGACGGAGCCATTACCAGCCTTATGATGCAGACATATCTGTGTAACTGCGACTTTCGGAAAAGGATCAATCAAAAAGGCGTGGAGTACGGCTGGGATGTGGCTGTGTATTCTTCTCCGGAACACATTTATGGATATGACCATGTTACTTCCTGTTATAAGGAAGATCCGCGGACATCCTTGGGAAAAATTGTTGATCATATGAAACAGCTTTATCCAGAAGCCGCAGATACGCAGATAAGAAAGATTCTAAAATAGGAGAGAATATGTGCAGCAGATATTATATAGATCCCAATATGATGGAGGAGATTTCCAGAGTGGTACAGAACATAGATGGGAGGATTCGGCTGACACAAGGAGATATCCGTCCGACCGATGTCGCACCGGTCATTGGACAGTCAGAACATAGACTGGAACTGGGTATGTGCAGATGGGGATATCCCCTGTCAAAAGGTAAAAATCCGGTCATCAATGCAAGGGTGGAAACCGTCATGGATAAACCTTCTTTTCAGAACGGAATCTTATATCACCGGCTGTTGATTCCGGCAGGTGGGTTCTATGAATGGAATTCCCTGAAAGAAAAGAGTACCTTTACCAGACCTGATTCCTCTGTGCTGTACATGGCAGGGTTCTGTGACTGGTTTGAGAATGAACGAAGATTTGTGATCCTGACTACCACAGCGAATGATTCCATGAAAAAAATCCATAATCGTATGCCTTTGATCTTGGAAAGGGAACAAATTACAGACTGGTTTGATAATAACAAAATGCCTGTACTTCTGCACCAGACACCGACTCTGCTTAACCAACAGACGGAATATGAACAGCAGAGTCTGTTTTCATAGAAAGTGGTGAGTTTTAATGACAAAGGATGAATGGTACAAGCAACTGTTCGAGAGACTTGAAAACTCCAGATTTCGGAGCAGATTTCATCTTAAGCAGAATGATATTGATTATATTCATGAAAAAGGACTGGATACGATCCGGAAACACGCAGAGGATTTCATTACAAAACGGGAGGCTCCTGCATATATCCCAAATGATGGAAAACAGACACCCATGCGCGGTCACCCGGTATTCATCGCACAGCATGCAACTGCGACCTGCTGCCGGGAATGCATCCGCAAATGGCACAAGATACAACCCGGCCGAGAGTTGAGTCAGGTGCAGCAGGAGTATCTTGTCGATGTGATCATGACATGGATTGAGAGAGAATTGGAAAATGCACGATAAAAGGGGGCTTTAATTACATGAAAAGAAAAAGAATTTCATTCCTGACAATGCTGATGCTGGCAGTCATACTGCTGATGCCGGCATCCATATTTGCCTGTGCATAGCCACGGCACATTCCTGCAGTGGGGAAATCAATAACTCCTTTGCGGATCAGTTCACGAACTTTCTTTGGGGACATATCTACATAAGGTGTGATATCAAAAGCCATAATAAATTACCTCCTGTTTCGTACTTTACAATATAAAAGTATTGTACAGTAAACTGACAGGAAATGCAATGCTATAAATAGTGGCGGCTTGATTTTTATATAAAATATTTTATAATAGGAATGCCGAAGGGTGCTGCCGGACGCGTTGTGAACAGCAATAATATATGAATGGGGGAATGAGAGTGGCAGCATATGAAAAGAGTAAGAGTGTGAAGTTAAAATCGATCAGTACCATGACAGAAGGGACCATCTGGAGACAGATCCTTCTGTTTTCTATTCCATTGATACTGGGAAATCTGCTCCAACAGATGTACAATACAGTGGACTCAATTATTGTAGGAAATTTTGTGGGCAGCAATGCACTGGCTGCAGTTGGTTCCAGTACGTCGCTGATTTGTCTGCTGATTGCATTCAGTATGGGGGCATCTGCAGGTGCGGGAGTTATTGTATCCCAGTTTTATGGAGCAGGAGATGAGAATGGCGTTCAGCGTTCTGCACATACAGCCTTGATGCTTGCGCTTATTCTGGGAATTGTTCTTACTATCGCTGGAATTGTATTTTCACCTGCAATTCTCAGGTGGATGAGAACTCCGGAAGAAGTAATGAATCAGTCAGTTCTGTATTTGAGAATTTATTCTTATGGACTGGTTTTTAATGTCATCTATAATATGGCAGCGGGGATCCTGAATGCAGTAGGTAACTCCAGACGTTCGCTGATGTATCTGGCAGTAGCTTCGTTTTCCAATATTTTTCTGGATTTATGGCTTATCGGCGGAATGCACATGGGAGTCGAGGGTGCTGCAATTGCAACAGATATCAGCCAGGTACTTTCCTGCATTTTTGCATTATGGTTTTTGATGAGAGTTCCGGATATTTACCGCATAAATCCGAAGAAACTTTCCATTGATAGAACAATGGCAGGACGGATTATCCAGGTAGGTCTGCCGACTGCAATTCAAAACACGGTAATCTCCTTTTCAAATGTACTGGTACAATCTGGTGTCAATGGATTCGGAGCCAGTGCAATGGCGGGTTTTGGTGCATACCTGAAAGTAGATGGGTTTAACATTCTGCCGGTAATGAGTTTTAGTATGGCAGCAACGACTTTTACCGGTCAGAACTATGGTGCGGGAAAAACAGACAGAATCAGGAAAGGATTGAGAGTAACTCTTGGAATGAGCGTGCTTTATACGATCGTGACAGGAATTCTCCTGCTGACCTTTTCCAGACCGATCATAGGGATTTTCAGCAGTGATAAAGAAGTAATCTATTATGGGGCACAGGCAATGAAATATTTCTGCCCGTTCTATTTCCTTCTGGGAATTATGCATTCCCTGGCAGGAACCATTCGCGGAACAGGAAAGACGGTACCTCCCATGGTAGTGATGCTGCTTGCATTATGCCTGTTCCGTATTCTGTGGATTCAGTTTGTGGTTCCACATTTCACCAGCATTGATATTATATATGTACTGTATCCTGTTTCATGGGCTGTAGGAATGGTACTCATGCTTATCTATGCATGGAAGGGAAATTGGATGCCAAAAAAATATCAGAATATTAATCAGACTGTCTGATAGTATTCTTTTACATAGTGAATGAACTGGCGTACATGGGATTTCAGAATTCTGTTTTTACTGTAAACAATATAAAAACTGCGTTTGTGAGCAGATTCTTCTAATGGAAACAGAAGAATCTGCTTTGTTTTTTGCAGGTCAACGACAGATCTGGCAGAAAGAATGGAAAATCCAAGCCCGTTTACAATAGATTTTTTGATTGATTCCAGGTCATTCATGCGGGCTACTACATTCAGACTGGAAGGTTCAATACCGGCATTTTCCAGAAAAATATCCATTTCCTTTTTGGTTCCGGAGCCTTTTTCCCTGATGATAACAGGATCCTTGATAAAGTCCTGAAAAACAACAGGTTGTTCTTTTTGTTTTAAGTTTAAATAATGATCATTCACAGGGGTAGCAATCACCATATTATCCTGACAGAAGGGAATAAATACACAGCTGTCGTCTCCTGTATTCTGTCCTGTCAAAGCCAGGTCTACGGTCCCATCCAGTACACGGTTAATAGCGCCGGAACTGTCTGTCTGCCAGGAATGGAAATATACATCAGGATACATTCTGCCAAAACCTGCGAGAAGTTCAGGAAGGAGATAAGAAGAAGGAATGGTGGAGGCTGCCAGATCAATGATCTGCTTTCTGGAACCGGTGAAATTCTCCAGAAGATTGTTGCGGATATCCAGAATGCGGAAAGCGCTGTCGTAGAGTTGGTATACCACACTTTTTTATAAATGAAATTTATAAATATTTATAAAAAAGTATTATATTTAAATCATCCGATAAAATGAAAAATCCAGTAAATAAATGGAAGTGTAAAAACAGAACAGATAGTTGTAACAAGAATTCCACCCATTGCATAATCGCCATCTGATCCGTAGGCATTTGCCATCATTACCACAGAGGACATAACTGGCATTGCAGAAGTCAGAGCCATGGTAGTGCGGATTTCTGAAGAAACCGGAAGATATCCAAGTAATACATAGAAGAAAAGCGGAAACAAAAGCATTTTTAGGATGACAATTCCATAATAATCCAGTCTCCGGATATTTTTCAGTACATCGATACAGGCGAAAACACCGCCAAGATAGATCAGTGCGAGAGGTGTGGCGGTCTGGCCGATTTTCTGAAGGGAATTGTTCAGAACTTCAGGAAGCCGGATTCCTGTCAGCACACAGATCACAGCAAGAAAGATGGAAACAGTAACAGGATTGATCAGCTTCCGGAAATCAAAACGGTTTTTTTGACTGTCTGTACCTGAAGTAAGGCGTACACCTGCTGTCCACAGCATGAGCTGATCAATAATGGTAAATACACAGATGTAGAGCATACCGTTTTCCGGATAAATACTGGTTACTATGGGAATACCCATAAATCCCACATTTCCGAATACGCTCATGGCACTGTAAAGCTGCCTGTGGTTACCATGCAGATGAAAAAAAATACCAGATATGTAGCTGAGTAAAAACAGACATATATACATAATTCCCGCAATCAGAAAAATGCTCAGTGAATGAAAAAGAGTTTTACGTTCCACTCCGTTTACAGTATTGATAAAAATCATTACAGGAAGCGCCAGTTTTATTACAAATTTTGAAATGACTTCAAGATTTTCTCTGTTCATAACCCGTGTGCGGATCAGGATCACGCCTGCAAGCATGTAGATCACGAACATTCCGATCTGAGCAGTCAGAATGCTGAAAGTATTCATTTGAGTTCTCCTTTTTTTTCGTAAATTCACATGAAATTATAACTGCAAAAAAGTGAAAATACAACAGAAAGTATAGGTGGCGAAAAATGTTTTTTTGAGTTACAATAAACAAAGCTGAGTTATATATTAGGAGGAGTAAAAAAGTGAATGTATTAGAAATTGTTCTGCCTGTACTGGTTATGATCGTGGTCGGTATGCTGTGCAGAAAATGGAAGATTCTGACCAGAGACGGAATCAATAACATGAAGGTGCTTGTAACGAATGTTATGCTTCCGATTGCTATTTTTCATGCTCTGGCAACAGCGGAATATAATAAAGAAACCGGAATCCTGATTTTGATCATGTTTGTAATGCTGGTAGTATCCTTTGGTCTGGGCTTTTTGCTGAAGCCATTTCTGAAAGGAACCTATCAGAAATATCTACCGTTTATGGTAAGCGTATATGAAGGGGGACTTATGGCCTATCCGTTATATACAAGCCTCTGTGGCAGTGAAAATCTTTCCCGTATTGCAGTTCTGGATATTGCCGGACTGTTGTTTGGATTCAGTGTATATATGGGAATGCTGGGACAGGTGGAAAACGGTGAGAAGATTGATGTGAAAAAACTGTTTTTCAGTGCATTAAAGACTCCGGCATTTATTGCAAGTATCCTGGGAATTATTGCAGGATTATCGAAGGTGATCCTTGCAGTTTTAGACAGTCCTTTCGGAGGCGTGTACCAGAGTGTGGAAAATATTCTCACCACATCTGTGACTGCCATTATTTTACTGGTAGTGGGATACAGCATGGAACTGAATGCGAAATTATTAAAGCCATGCATTGCCACGATCATCTTACGTGTATTGCTTCAGGCAGTGATGATCGCAGGAGTTCTTGTTGCTGTACATTATCTGGTAGGTGATGATCGGCTGGTCAATCTTGCAATTATCAGTTATATGTCAGCACCGGCCACATTCAGTATGCAGACTTTTATGAAAGATGAAGAAGGAAGCGCTTATGTTTCCACAACAAACTCCATGTACTGTCTGGTATCTATTCTTGTATATATAATTATGGCAGTGACAATCTACTGATCATGAAATCTGAATAACAGAAAATGAAAATTACTGCGGATTGAAATAGACCTGGCGGTAATTTTTGTATGTCGCAGGAAATTACTTCGTAGAGTATTTTTCATGCAGCTAAGTCTATGGACGTAAATGTTCTGTTTTTCTTGGGATTCACAGTAGTTATTACTATAAATCTTATTTTGGCGAAGATACGGAAGATGATTATGATTATCAGTTCAATGTAGTTTATGATTATCAGGCGTTCGCAGATGCGGATGCATTGATTATTGCATATGGTTCCCTTTGTATTTTTCTGGACGAAAAAGAAAGGAAAACGTTTCTGGACAAATATAAGGATAAGCCCTGTGTTCTCGCAGAAGAAAGAGACCATTCAGGAAAAGCTACTTCTATTATAGCAGACAACTATCACGGTATGTATGCTGTGGCAGAACATCTGGTGAGGGATCATGGATATCGAAGATTTACTTATCTTGCAGGACCTCATGGAAATACAGATGCCAATGAACGGCGTCAGGCGGTCTTTGATGTAATGAATGCATATAAAGTTTCATTTGATGAAAGCAGGATAGCATATGGAGATTTTTCGTCCTGCGTTCAGCAGCAGGTGAATCCGCCGCTTACAACGGTACTTCAGAATGCATTTGACATGGGATATATGGCAATGATCGGTGCTGCAGAGCTCTGCAAGGGAAAAAATGTCATTCCGTTGTAGTTCCTGCAAAGATCAGGATCCCTATAAAAAGCTGTATCCAGCATTATAAAAAAGAAAATATGTTCGATATTTTATTGCGAAATTTTTGGTATCATGGTATCATATATGTATGAAAGAAAATCTTATACATTACCGCACTTGTGTGTGTAATATTAATTACCATATGGTATGGTCAGTGAAATACCTGATAAAAACCCTGTATGCAGCAATCCCAAGAAGGATCGATAACCTGTCTAAGGTCCTGGCCAAAAGAAAGCTGGATTTTAATGACATCATTGCGGATGAACAGGAGTTGTTTGATGTGATGGTAAACAGAGTGCGAAATGCACATGACTTAGACAACTGTTCCGTAAGACCTACCGTTTTGGAAGCATTCCACCTGGACTGGAGGGATGTGACAGAAGAGGAACAAGATAAGGTTCTTTCCATGCTGAAAGGAAATGCCAGTCAGTATGTAAAAGCGTGGAGGATCCGTAACAGGAGGACAGAAGAACGATTCGACCGTTTCTGTCAGCAGGAACAGTTATCGGAAGGTCATGGGATTGATCATCTGTTCCATGGCTCCAGGACTGAGAATTTTTGGTCCATTGTCACAAACGGGCTTCTTATCAATCCGGACTGCGGAGTACAGCGTACCGGAAGTATGTTTGGAAACGGAACTTATTTTGCCCCGCTTGCCCAGAAATCCCTGGGTTATACAGACGGCGGGTACTGGGCCGGTGGAAACACTGATGTAAGATTTCTTGCAATCTACAGGGTTGCGACCGGTAAACATCATGACATTTATCAGGGTTGTGATACATCGCATACAAAAAATGTCTTTCAGAAAAAATACCCCGGAGCGCACTGCGCCTGGGCACATGGAAGAGGAACCGGAGGAACTACTCTGTTCAATGACGAGGTCGTTGTTTATGACGAAGCGCAGTCAACCATAGAATACCTGATCATGATGAAATAACCTGGTGGAGCTTTCGGGCTCCACCTTTTTCAATTATTCTAATGAAGATGTAAAGGAAACAATGCAGAAGAAAATTCACCGGATGCTGGTTACGGAAGCATGCCAAATGGCAGTATATTAGAATTAGGTGGATGTAATTGAAGAAAAAATATGATATCATGTGAGTAACAAATCGTAAATTATATGGAGGCGGAATTGTTTTATGGATTTTCAAATAATCGCACTGGATATTGACGGAACATTAACAGATGATCGAAAAAAAATATCCAGCCTGACATTGGAAACATTGATTGAAGCGGAGAAGAAAGGAATACGTCTTGTCCTTGCATCTGCTCGTCCAGCTCCCGGGCTTTTCAGTATTAGAGATCAGTTAAAAATGGAACAGTTCGGTGGAATTCTGATGTCTTATAATGGTGGAAGAATAACGGATTGCGAAGGAAATACGTTCTATGAAATCAGTATGGATCTTGCTACGACCAGGAGAATCCTCCGGTTTCTGGAAAAACTTCCGGTAACTGTTATCGTTGATGATGGCAAGATGTTTTATGTTACGGATAAAAACGGGTATAAGGTTGAATATGAATGCCGGAATAATCAGATGCAATGTACAGAGGGCGATAACTTGGCGGATTGGCTCACTTTTTCACCTATAAAGCTTCTTCTGGCGGTTGATCCTATGAAAATATATGAGGTACAGGAACAAATCAGAAACTTTCTGCCGGAGGATTTAACTGTTGTCAGAACTGCCGCCTTTTATCTGGAAATATTTTCTCGCAGAATTAATAAAGGGCAGGGTCTTTGTGATATATGCAGAATTTTGAAAATAGATGTAAGGAACAGCATTGCTTTCGGAGATTCCGAAAATGATATCCCTATGCTTAAAGCGGCAGGTATCGGAATCGCAATGAAAAACGCAGAGATGGATGTCAAAAAGGCATCGGATATGTGCACTTTATCAAACAATGAAGATGGTATACCTTACGCTTTAAGTGAGCTCAATGTAATATAAATCGTTAAGGAAAGAATCGAAGGTGGTGCAAACGAAAAAGCAGTATGGAGACTTTTCATTAACTGCCCTTTCGTTTGCATCAATTTCGATTTTTTCTGGTTGAACAAAGCGCGTCAACTCTATATGGACTTTTAATTATGACACTCTATTTATAATAGGATAGCATGTACACATAGAAACACATAGAATTTATAATTCAGTCCTGTATTATGACACCAGAAATAAGCCTCCCTAAGGAAGCTAAAAAAATATACAGTTATGATACGTTAACAGAGCATATGTGGTTTTGGTTTTATAAAATGTTGTTCTGTAGGCAGAGGAATAATCTTACCACCACAGGAAAAACACTTGCATATATCTTTATTATAAAGAAGACGGATAATGGCAGGTGCATCCATATCTTTCAGCTTGGAAATATATTTTTTGCAACCAAGGATGTTTCTGCATAGGGTAATCTTTTTCTTCTTATTTCTGGATGAAAGAAGACCATAGTGCCTGATACGTACAAAACGTTTTGGAGGAACATGCATTAAAAATCGACGGATAAATTCCTCGCCGGATATGGTGATCTCTTTCCAAAGCCCTTGGTTTTTGTAATCTTTAGCGGAAAAAGTAACTGTAGATTCTGTCATGTCTTTGATACGGTAGTTGCTGATAGCAATCCGGTGGGTGTATTTTCCAAGGTATCTGATGACAGATTCGGCACCGTCAAATGGTTTCTTGCAATAAGGAATCCATTCCTTTGTATAGCAGGTATCTAACAATTCCTTGAAAGTATAGTAGTTTTTGTAAGGTGCAGCCGATCCATGAAATTCAAGCCTGTCATTTTCCCAGAGCTGCTTAAGTTCAGCCATATATTTTCCACGAAATATTTTGGAGATCACCTTAATCGGAAGAAAAAACTCTTTCCCGTTGTCTTTCCAATGATTTTTCACATCCAGCCCTCCACCAAGAACAATCGCATGGATATGAGGATGAAAATTCATGGTGCTTCCCCATGTATGGAGGATACAAATATAGCCGATATCAATCCCAAGATATTTACTATCAGCAGCAAGTTCACTGAGAGTATCTGAAGCCGCATGATAAAGAGCAGTGTATAAGAATTTCTGGTTGTTGTAGATAATGGGATTAAGTTCTTCTGGAACTGTAAAAACTACATGGAAATAAGGAGCATCTAAGATATCCTCACGCCGTGCATCTACCCATTTTTCTTTTGAAAACTCCTGACACATAGGACAGCATCTGTCACGGCAGGAGTTATAGTGGACTGACATGCAGCCGCAGTCCTCGCATACGCTTACATTCACACCAAAGGCACCGGTTTTGCAATTCATGATGTGATAAGCGGCCTTTCGCTGAGCGGGAGAAATACTATGTGTGGATTTAAAAGATGGATAAAAACGATGAAAAACATCCTGAATCGTACAATCCTTACTCATGATTCACCACCTTCCGGGTTGTCGAACGGGCTGCGGATTCCAAGAAGTGTCTTGTTGCTCACATGAAGGTAAACATCTGTAGAGCGAGGATCAACATGTCCCAGAAGTGACTGGATATATTTTATATCTGTGCCACTTTCGAATAGGTGGCTGGCAAAACTATGACGGCACGCATGAGAGGAAACATGACGGTTAATGCCGGCGAGTTTAGCACTTTTCTTAAAGAACTGGTTAACACTGGCTATATCAAGATATCCACCGGACCAGGAACTTGGGAAAAGGATATCTTTAGGGCGACCACATTTGTACCAATACTCTGTGAGAAGGTCTAAATTTTTTTGAGACAGAATTGTATACCTGTCAATTCTGCCTTTGGTTTCACGAACATGAATTGTCATGTTGGTACGTGAAATGTCATCATAATGAAGATGAACAACCTCTGATACACGTAATCCGGAAGAATACATAGTTGCAATAATCGCTTTATGCTTCAGATTCGGAGTGGCGTCAATGATTGCATTTATTTCATCGCGGGATAGAACAGCAGGAAGATTTCGCTCTCTTTTCATAGCCGGAACAGTGTCATCATCCCAGAGAATCTTCAGCACCTTTTTATATAAGAACTTGATTGCAGACCGATAGTGATTGTGAGTTTCAGGAGACCTTCCTTCCAGACGTTTGGCAGTAAGAAAACTTTCCGCATCTTCAAGTGTAAGATCAGAAACATTTTTTCCAATCCAACGGAGGAAGTAACTGACATCAGAGCAATACAGTTGAATAGTTCTTTCACGCAGGTTACGTTTTTCCGCTTCATTGCGGATGGATTCAAAAATATCTTTATACATAATAAAACCTCCAGAATAAGTAGTGTTAATAATTACATCTACCTATTCGGAGGTGCGTTAGCGTCATAATTCCGATTGCGGAAGAGACTGGAAAATGTTATTCTTATCATAGGCAGTGGAGCTTTCTTAGTTCAGTTGTTTCGTGTGGTAACTTAACAATAACGGATTATGGAAAGTAATTCCACTGCTTTTTTAATAAAAATAAAACTGCGCCACAGCCTTGGCAGGCCATCGCGCAGCGATTTTGTTCAATCGGAATTTGTGGAGGAGAGTAATTTGCTGGTATTAAATAAATTAGAGCGGTTGCTAACGGTATGTAAAGTCAAATACATTGATGATATAGATTTAAGCAAGGAATTCTACTTCATTGGTAAAACAGATGAAGAAATTTCTCTTGTGTGTGAAACAAATGACGTTCCTGAAAACACAATAGAACGTGAAGATGGGTGGCGTGGTTTCCGTATTCAAGGAATTTTGGATTTTTCACTCATTGGCATTCTTTCAAAGTTGTCTGGAATACTTGCAGATAATAAAATTGGAATTTTAGCGGTATCTACATTCAACACAGATTATTTTTTAGTGAAAGATGCGGATTTTGAAGAATCATTAGCTGTATTATTAAATGCCGGATATACAATGATATAGATTTCAGATGATTTAAACCTAAAGAAAATCATACGAGGAGTGAATTATTAGCATGAAAGATATTGATAATATTTGTAAAATAGCATTGGTGCAGGCAGAACCGGTAATATTTGATAAAAGTGCATCGCTGAAAAAGGTACTTCGATATATTAATGAGGCCGCAACTCAAAAGCCGGACTTAATTGTTTTTCCAGAACTTTTTATTCCGGGATATCCTGTTGGAATGAATTTTGGGTTTAGTGTAGGAAAACGAAGTGAGTATGGACGAAAAGATTGGAAACGATATTATGATGCTTCTGTTGTTGCTGGAGAGACGGAATTCCAGCAGCTTGCAGAAACCGCCAGGGAAACAGGAGCATACATCAGCCTTGGTTTTTCTGAGAGAGATGCCGTTAGTGGAACACTTTATAACAGTAATGTTATTTTTGAACCGGATGGGTCATATAAGGTGCACAGAAAATTGAAGCCGACAGGCTCTGAGCGTGTTGTATGGGGAGATGCGGATAAAGAGTATTTTCCTGTTACTGAAACGCCATGGGGACCGATTGGTAGCATGATCTGTTGGGAAAGCTATATGCCACTTGCCCGTGTGGCACTTTATCAAAAAGGAATCACTATTTATATTTCACCTAATACCAATGACAATCCGGAGTGGCAAGCCACCATTCAGCATATTGCAATCGAAGGAAAATGTTTCTTTATCAACGCTGATATGATTATCAGACGCAGTTCATACCCTTCTGATCTGCAGGAGTATAATATCGTATCTGAACTTCCAGGACTTGTGTGCAGAGGAGGAAGCTGCATTATTGATCCATATGGGCATTATTTGACAAAACCTGTCTGGGATAAAGAAACTATCATTTACGCAGAACTTGATATGAATTTGCCTGCCGCCTGCAAAATGGAGCATGATGCAATCGGACATTATGCCCGTCCGGATGTACTTGAATTAAAAGTCAATGAAAAATAACAATAAAAAAACACTAAAGAAATTGGCAATCCTTGTAATAGGTTCTATAATTGCGGCTTATGGAATTACACTTGCACTGTATGCTGGATTTGGCGGAGCTACGCTTGCGGTGCTGTGGCAGGGGATTGCAAGAACATTTCACATAAGCATCGGCACAGCATCTTTTGTTGTAGCATTGGGAATGATTTTGTTTGCGCTCATTTACGATAAAAGTCAGATTCATATAGGAACTGTGTTGTACCAGATTGTATACAGTACCTGTGTAGATTTGTTTGCTAACTGCCATATTTACAGTACCTATAAGTGGATCAATTTTTTAATTATGTTGTTAGGAGTGGTTTTGTTTGCTGTCGGAACGGGACTATATGCGTCGGCATCCCTTGGTAGAGGATCCTATGAGGCAGTCACTTTTGCTTTAGCAGAAAAAAATCACTGGCAGATTAAATTTGTCCGAATGGCATTGGATATTTTGGTTGTTGTTACAGGTGTTTTGTTTGGCGGAAAGTTTGGTGTATGCACGCTTATTACAGTTATCATTTCAGGCCCAATTATCCAATTTGTTAATGCGAAAGCAAAACAAGTTTTAAAGATATGATAGTAAAGAAACTTACAACTTAGAATTTGGAGGAAAGTATAATGAGTATAGTTGTTAATATATATTATTCCGGGGAAAATGGTTCTGCGCGAAAATTTGCAAAGGAGATGATTTCAAGCGGTACTGTTGATGCAATTAGAAATGAAACGGGGAACATTAGATATGATTATTTTTTCCCTCTAGGAGATGAGGAAACTGTGCTATTGATTGACAGTTAGGAAAATCAAGAGAGCATTGACTTTCACCATCAATCACCCATGATGAATAAGATTGCGGAGTTAAGAGATAAATATAATCTTCACATGAAAGTAGAGCGATATCGGTCAGAAGATACGATTCCTGACACTGATCAAAAATATATAAAAAATTGACAACTTCCAGTTTGGAGAATTGAAAAAAACGGAATTTACCTATTAAGAAATATAAACTCTTGACAATAAAGCTCCTATATAGTATGTTTTTTAATAAACTATTATATAGGAGCTTTTGTATGGAAATGAATGGAGGATTTCTTGTCACCAAAATAAAACAGCTTGGAGACCGGATTTTCGAGAAGATTCTCAGTGAAAAGA
>NZ_JAJDMJ010000199.1:0-251 GCF_020593585.1 Blautia sp. DFI.6.71 | reverse complement strand
CCATGTATTCAGAAATCCTGTACTCTGATCATCTGTTACTGAATTCAGGAAATCTAATACGGTTGAATCACTGTATTGTTTCATCTTTTCCGTAAAAAGTGGATGGTTGTATGTATAATCCGGATAGTACTGCGCTGCATTGTTTTCCGCTATGATCGAATAAACAGCCAGATCTAAAAACAGCCCCATATCACGCGATCCAAAATACTTTCCAAGGATATCGTTCAAGCTGCATTCTTCTATGATCTTAC
>NZ_JAJDMJ010000198.1:0-252 GCF_020593585.1 Blautia sp. DFI.6.71 | reverse complement strand
AACAGGCTACGTAATGCGCCACTTTGAGAATAATCACGCGTCCAATCAGTCCCTGTTGAAACACCAGATATTTCCGCTGTGTGTTCACCAATTGTCGCAATTTCACCTTCTGTTACCCCTTCATTCTTGATGAAGACCGTGTTCATTTGTGACGCTGCATTCATTCGTTTAAAAATCGTCACTGCTTGTAAGGTTCGGTCATCAAATGCAATTTCTTCAGGGGTGACTTTTTCAACTGCTTTGGCATATAAT
>NZ_JAJDMJ010000197.1:0-256 GCF_020593585.1 Blautia sp. DFI.6.71 | reverse complement strand
GCCAAGAGAACCATTGATAACATTCTCTTGGCTATTTTTGTGGTTAATAAATATAGAATGATATACGTATTCATAGTATAATTGAGCTATAATCATATAACAAAAGAAAGGTGGGCGAAATGAACGAATCTCTAATTAAAGATAATAAAAGAGTTCAGCAGCATGGTGAAGTATTTACACCAGACTGGATTATTGAAAAGATGCTTGCCATTCCAGAAATAACTGAGAAATTAAAAAATATCGATGCTACTTTTCC
>NZ_JAJDMJ010000196.1:0-256 GCF_020593585.1 Blautia sp. DFI.6.71 | reverse complement strand
CTTGTTTACTTTATCACATCTCTTTTTCTTTGTCAAGAACTTTTTTCAAGTTTTTCAAAGTTTTTCGAACTCTTCCAGATTTCCGAACTGTTCTTTCGATCTGTGATTGTCGGCTCTGTTCAAGCGACTTGGTTACTTTAACATATTTGTTTTAAGTTGTCAAGCACTTTTTTTAATTTCTTTTTTCTTTCAGAAATCGTCTTAAATTGTCTCTTTTCAAGAAACAATTATTTCCGACAGCTCAACTAATATAACA
>NZ_JAJDMJ010000195.1:0-257 GCF_020593585.1 Blautia sp. DFI.6.71 | reverse complement strand
GAAGTGTGGCAACACATGGAGCTGACTGTTACTAATCGGGTGAGGGCTTGACCAAAACGCTGAGAGACGGAGTCACGAAGTGACCCCCGCGGAGTACAATACTCAATCGGCAACGCAGGAAGTTAATTCTCAAGGAAATGTCAACATGTATGTAGTTTTGAAAGTATGTATAATATACTTTGTAGGGGATTGGTCAAATGGTATGATAGGGGTCTCCAAAACCTTTGGTGGGAGTTCGATTCTCTCATCCCCTGCTC
>NZ_JAJDMJ010000194.1:0-258 GCF_020593585.1 Blautia sp. DFI.6.71 | reverse complement strand
GATTAAAGAAACTTGAAAAACAACTGATCCGGGAACAGAGAAGTCTTTCCCGAAAGTATGAAAATTTAAAGAAAGGAGAGTCCACTCAAAGAGCAAATATACAGAAACAAAGGCTTAAGGTACAAAAACTTCATCATAAAATGGATAATATCCGTACGGATTACATTAACAAGACAATCGCTGAGATAGTGAAAACCAAACCGTCTTACATAACGATTGAAGATTTAAATGTAAAAGGAATGATGAAAAACAGGTGTC
>NZ_JAJDMJ010000193.1:0-259 GCF_020593585.1 Blautia sp. DFI.6.71 | reverse complement strand
ATCCGATTAGGGTGTCCGGGTCCCTGCCGTTTTCGGAAGATAAGCTCTTGTTTTTCCAGTACTGCCAGAGCAGTTTTCACCGTCATCTGGCTTTTGTGGAGAACTTCTGCCAGTGCTTCAATCGTAAAGTAGAGGAACACATGACCATTTGTATCTGACCAGCCCTCATTTTTCTGGGAAAGCCTTGCACGGTCGAGCAGGATCATATAAAGCATTTTGGCAGTTTCGTTTATTTCCATGTCCAGAAGAAAACGGGGAA
>NZ_JAJDMJ010000020.1:0-65169 GCF_020593585.1 Blautia sp. DFI.6.71 | reverse complement strand
CTATTTCTTATCAGAAAGATTTACTTTCCATAGACACAAGAATTTTTACACCCTCTAAAAGCTTCACCGTTATCCTGCTTCTGCTTTAATTTCCGGAATACTTCATCTGCATTCTTATCTTTCAGATAAATCGGTTAGGTACTCCCCTATTTGTTAAGTATAGTCCTCATTCGTGCCTTGAAAATGTCTTCGGCTGTTCTTTTGTCTTTTATCATTTGTAAGGATTTACGTTTGTCCTCCTTTATATGCCTATTTTATCAGAATACACTCCATTTCTCCAGTCGAAATTTTGAAAAGACAGGTTGACTTTTCGACAGTGTATTATTTACTCTGGAAAAAGAAAATTATTTTTATTAAAACTGCAACTTTACCATTCAAAATCCGTCTTATCTTATGAAGGCAAATAAAAGAAACGTGAGGTGAAAAAAGTGGAAGATACAGTAATTATCAATCTGTATTTTGACAGATCAGAAAAAGCCATACAGGCGACCGAAGAAAAGTATAGCAAGTACTGCTTCAGTATTGCCTGGAATATTCTGTATGATAAGGAAGACTCCGATGAATGCGTCAATGATACATGGTTGGCTGCATGGAGTTCCATACCACCCAGAAAACCGGCAATTCTGTCTGCTTTTCTTGGAAAAATAACCCGAAACCTGGCAATTGACTGTTTTCGCAGGAAAAAAGCTGCAAAACGGTCAACAGAGCACATATTAGAATTATGTAAAGAACTGGAAGAGATAGAGGATGTAACAGCATATTCTTTGAATGATGAAATCCAGAGAAAAGAGATTCTGGAAATCCTTGAAAAATTCCTGGAATCCCTGAAAAAAGGTGATTGTGACATTTTTATACGACGCTACTGGTATATGGACAGCATCAGCGAAATTTCAGCCCGTCATGGAATTTCAGAAAGCAGAATCAAATCCAGCCTCTATCGAAGCAGAAAAAAACTATGGGAAAGGGTGAAGCATTTATATGGAAAAAGGATTTAAGACATTAGAACTGATTGGTGATCTGGATGATAAATATATTTACGAAGCTTCCAGACCATGGAAAAAACAGCATCGTTTTTTCCATATACAAAGGAGTTGGAAAACAGCAGTCGCCGGGATCATATTGCTTATTATGGTTGGATGCACATTAAGATATCAGGAAGATGTAAAAGCAGCATTACAGAGAGTAACTTCATGGATCGGACAGGCATTGGGAATTAAGAACGGTGATACCGATTCTTATACAAATGTTGTAGGAAAAAGCATTTCAAGAGATGGAATCACCATAACATTAAATGAGATTGTGATGGACAGCAAAAATTTATGGATTGCGTATTCCGACAGCGAAGATTCAGACGCAGATATGAAGGATGCGGTGGAAGACAAACTTTTATATACAGAAGTATGCATTAACGGTCAGGAAATTCAGCAGGGCTTAGGCCAAAGAACAGTTAATGCTTTCTCAGAAAATCCAATAACAGTGGAAGATTTCACAATCGGAAAAGAAGTCAACACTGAGGGAACTGTAAACATAGAGTTTAAAGTCTGGCCGATTGCAATGGACGATGCTGATACATGGGAAAATGTTCAGAAAACACAGGCTGATACAGAACCTTATACATTTAAACTTAAAACATCAAAAGAAGAGCTGGAAAAAAACACTGTGGATTTAAATCTGAATCAGAATATTAAAATGGATTCCAATGTCCTGAATCTCACAGAATTCAGATGGAATCCATTTGAAAGTACAATTTACGGAATGTATCATGGAACAGTATATATTGACAGTGATTATTATCTGATTGGAACAGACGATCAGGGAAACAAAATCTGCTATCAGGAAACAGGAAGAAATGGTCAGGAAACTATGTTCCGGCAAACGATAGGTCTATATCCCGGATACGAAGAAATCGCTCCGGAAGCAAACACAATCACATTACAATTATATGAAGTAAAAAACGACACAGCGCATCAGGTGTCTGAAGAAAAAATGGATAAGGATTCCTCTGATGATATCTACGAAGAATCCACAGTCTATGTATATGATGGAGGCGAAAGCCCTATAGACTCAGCAATACCAATAGGAGATAATTTTACAATACAGATAAGATGAAAAATACCGCCACATTGACCTATAATAAGTCAATATGGCGGTACTTTTATCTGTTAATCGTCAGGAATGATTGCCTTGCGATATTTTTCACGTTTATCTTCCGGAACTTCCAAAGCGTTCATTGCCTGATCAATGGTCAAGTTCATATTTTTCATAAGTTTTTTAATGGAGTCGGTTTCTTTAAGTTCCATTCCCTCATCCATTAACATCTGTCCAAGTCTGGTCATTCTGATTACCTCCTTAATCTCGTTTAACTCAGCCCTATCTAAGAATTTGTCAGCCAGTGTATACAACATGGCGGTTGTCTTTTCAGCACTCAGCTCAATATTGGTCTTTGCCAGACGAATAGCTTCTTTAAACATATCCTTGCGGCTCATTTTTCCGGACATCAATGGTGTCAGGGAAAGAGCTGCGTAATCATCTTCCGTAAAAGCTTCACCGTTATCCTGCTTCTGCTTTAATTTCCGGAATACTTCATCTGCATTCTTGTCTTTCAGATAAATCGGTTGCACTCTGTAAGTATATAATCCACAGTCCAGTTCAGATTTCACATTCGTAATCCCTCCGGAATAAATGACGTAAGTAATAACTTTCTTCCCTGTCTTGTTGGAATATACTGCATCATATGCATGGAATCTTCGCAAATCCGCTTCTTTTTTATCTGTAGTCTGAAACTCTGTATGTATATAGAAACCACCCGTAGTCAGAAAGGTAAAGTCCATATACAAAGACTGAATTGTCAGTTCCACCAGCTCTGTTGGTCCGATTTCTTCATACTGGTAATCAATTCCCAGAGTCTTAAGAATCGTATTCCGAAAATAGTCGAAGCCCATCTTCATAACAGCATCTTCGTGTTTAGCGTTTGCCATAAGGTACTCCCTTATTCGTTAAGTATAGTCCTCATTCGTGTTTTGAAAATGTTTTCGGCTGTTCTTTTGGCTTTTATCATTTGTAAGGATTTCCGTCTGTCCTCCTTTATATGCCTATTTTATCAGAAAATATCACAACTTACCAGATAACAATTATGAATAAATCCTGAAGCAGAAAATAAAAATTCAGATTAAATGATTTTCTGCAAAATAAATATCTGATATAATAGTTTACGAGACACACAGGTTTACAGTTATGTAATTTGTGTCTTATTATGTAAATCACGAACTGAGAAGTGGAATGTTAAATCTTATCAGAGGGAGGATACAACAATGGATGCAAATATGAAAAAAAGGAACGAACTTTTGGCAAAAACAGTGATCAAGGGACTGGAATCCCGCAATATGTCCGGGTATTATGCACAAGATAAAGAAGCAGCATTAAAGCAGGCCCTGGAACTAATCCCAAACGGAAGCACAATCGCCATGGGCGGATGCATGAGTGCACATGAGATCGGTCTGGTCAAAGCTTTGCAGGATGGAGATTATAATTATATTGACCGCGCAAAGCTTGAACCTCGTGAGGGACTTATGGCAGCCTATGATGCAGATTTCTTTTTATCCAGTGCCAATGCAGTCACAGATGATGGTGTTCTTGTCAATATTGATGGCAATTCCAACCGTGTATCCTGCATTGCCCAGGGCCCGAAAAAAGTAATCTTTATTGTAGGTATAAACAAAGTCTGTCCGGATCTTGACAGCGCAATGAAGCGTGCCAGAAATGTAGCAGCTACAGCTAATGCACAGAGATTTGATATCAAAACTCCATGTAAGGAAACCGGAAAATGCTTTGACTGCAAATCCCCGGATACCATCTGCTGTCAGTTCCTGATCACCAGATATTCCAGACATAAAGACAGAATCCATGTGATTCTGGTAAATGACACACTTGGGATGTAACCAAATCAAGTAAGTCCCTGGCTTCGATTACGAATATCGGATTGCCCCCGAATAATAAAAAGAACAGTCTCATTGACGTATAATAAGTCAGAGGGGCTGTTCTTTTTTGGAAAATAATAGGTCTGAAAAAGTCAATATCTGTATCATGTAAATCAATTCCGGAATGGTTTCTGATATAGAATTCTAATATAATATCCATGCGGCAGAAGGATAACCATATAAAAGAACAGATACAGGTTAGAGCGTGTCTGAAAAATCATTCCCGCAATCTGCACGCCCCACTTTGCGGGATATTTCACCCGAATTCAGTTGCCGTAGCCCGCTACGGCGCCCTCATCCGGGCAAAATATCCCACAAATTGTGACGCACATCTTGCAGAAAGCATTTTTCAGACACGCTCTAGCACTTTTGCAGCTTAAGAGAATTGTATTCACCGGGATTGCATCCGAATTGTCTGTGGAATGCCCGGGCAAAACGGCTGGCATTGCTGAAGCCTGTCATATCTGCAATCTGGATCATAGAATACTGGCAGCTCTGAACCAGAGGCAGACTTTGGTTGACACGATATTCTTCCAGATAGCCGGTAATTGTCTTGCCGGTCATTTTTTTGAACAGGCGGCAGCAGACCTCTCTGGACAGATGAATCTGGTCTGCCAGTTCCTGCAGAGAGATTACAGATTCAAAATGCGTATTAAGATAATCTAGCATTTGTTCCAGCCTTTCCAGTTCCAGCTGGTTGGCCGGAATAAATTTTGCAAGATCATTCTGGTGTTCGCAGAGAATCATACCGAAAATTTCACAGAGAAGCCCCTTGATTTTCAATTCATAACAGAAGGTCTTCTGATCAAAGAGGTCTTCTGTTTCATTGAGCTTTTGAATCACAGTCTGGGTACATGAGTTTCCGGAAGTAAGAAGGATGCAGGGAACAGAAGAATTCTGGAGAAAAGGGCGAAAACATCTGCGTTCCACATCACTTCCGTATTCGCCGTATATGAAATCCGGACGTGCCAGAAAGGTACTGTATCTGGCATGACTGTTATTAGGTGAATGACAGCTATGAGGTACATTACGGTTCAGAAGAAGAACATCTCCAGGTCTTACAGTGTAGCTTTTCTGATACACCTGATAGATAGCTTCTCCTTCTCTGGGAAGACTGATCTCCAGATCATTGTGCCAGTGGATAGGGACACTTTTTCCCTCAAATGCCCACAGGTCATCATGATTAACGGTCATGGGAAAACCGACAGTTCCATGTTCACAAAGTTCGCGGTTGGTTTCATCTACAAGAATTTTACGCATAGCCATATTACAGTTCTCCGATTTTATTATATGTACGCTGTGATGAATTGCTCACAGAAGCATGAGCATCAATACGATCTGACAATTTATCACAGGATATATTCATTTACAATGCTTATTTTAACCACAATTATAACGTTGGTATGCACATCGTGCAAGGAGAGGAGTAAGAAACATGGCAAGATCAAAAGAGATGGATCTGACTACAGGCAATCCGTTCCGGTCACTGCTGAAATTTGCGATTCCTGTAATTCTGGGAAATCTGTTTCAGCTTTTTTATACACTGGCGGACTCTGTGATCGTAGGAAAAACGCTGGGAGCAGACTCCCTGGCAGCAGTAGGTTCCACCAGTATTATTATTTATTTTGTATTCTGTTTTATCAATGGATTCACAGGTGGATTTGGTATCTGTCTGGGACAGAAATGCGGGGCAAAGGATGAAAAAGGAATGCGCAAGAGCGTTGCGGTTTCCACACTTCTGAGTATTGTCTTTACAGTAGTGCTGACATTAATCTGCTGTCTGCTTTCACACCAGATCCTGCGTTGGATGCAGATTCCTGCTGACATTTCCGGTGAAGCATATGACTATATGTTTGTAGTTTTGCTTGGCACAGGTGCTACCGTTTTTTATAATATGATCTCAAATATGCTCCGCGCATTGGGAGACAGTAAAACACCATTGTATTTCCTGGTATTTTCATCTGTATTAAATATTTTTCTTGATATTCTGTTTATTGTACCGTTTCATATGAGGGTGGCTGGTGCTGCATGGGCGACTATTCTGTCACAGTTCCTTTCCGCAGCGCTGAGTCTGGTTGTAGGACTGAAGAATTTTCCGATTCTGCATCTGCACAGAGAAGATTTTACAGATTTAAAAGACACGGCAGTCCTGCACCTGAAGACTGGATTTCCTATGGGATTCCAGATGTCTGTCATGTGTATCGGACAGCTTGCCATGCAGGCAGTGGTAAACTCACTGGGTACTGCAGCAGTTGCAGGATATACCGCAGCATCGAAAGCAGATCAGCTTTCTGTACTGGTAAACAATGCAATGATGACCGCAATTTCCAACTATGTGGCTCAGAACTTTGGTGCAGGCAGATGGGACCGTATCCGTCAGGGCGTGCGCGCCTGCCTGATCCAGACAGAAGCATTTAACCTGATCATGTGTATTGGAATTCTGCTGCTGAGACATCCGATTGTAAGAATGTTTCTCTCAGATCCCACAAAAGAAATCTATCACTATTCAGATATGTATCTGACGATTGTAGCTCCCTTTTACTTTGTGCTTGGGCTGCTGGCAGTATACCGTACATCCATCCAGAGCATGCAGAATGGCAAAGCACCTTTTGCTGCATGTATGATTGAATTGGTTATGCGAATCGCTGCAACAGTAGGTCTTTCCGGAATCATTGGATATACATCTGTATGTATTGCCAGCCCAATGGCGTGGATCGGAGCCTGTGCACTTCTGATCCCGGTTTACTATAAGATGATGAAAGGAAATTGTGCAGCATTACTGAGAATGGAGTGACGAGTAACAAGATTTTGAGATAACAGCCGCAAGGTGACACTTTACAATGGAAAAACGGATAAAAATGTGCTATGCTATCTATCAACAGACAGAAATCCGTTGATTAAGGAGAGTGAATTATGCGTTTTGTAATTCAGAGAGTAATGCATTCAAAAGTGACAATTAATGGTGAAGTACGAGGCCAGATAGGCAAGGGCTTTATGGTTCTCATCGGAGTAGGAGAAGAAGATACCGTTGAAATCGCAGATAAAATGATCCATAAAATGGTTAATATGCGTATTTTCGAAGATGAAAACGGTAAGACAAACCTTGGCCTGAAGGAGGTGGGCGGAAGTCTTCTGCTTATTTCCCAGTTCACATTATATGCTGACTGTAAAAGAGGAAACAGACCTTCCTTTATAAGAGCAGGGGCCCCTGATATGGCTGAAAATCTGTACAAATACATAATTGCCAGATGCAAAGAACATATTGATATTGTCGAGCAGGGAGAATTTGGGGCAGATATGAAAGTGGAGCTTGTGAATGACGGTCCCTTTACAGTCATATTGGACAGTAATGAATTATAATTATCTGTAACTGTTCAGTATTTTACGGCAGATTGCTGGATGATTATTATTATCTATAACAAGAAAAAGATATGAAAAAAGCAGTTATAAATTATCAGAAAACAACAGGAATTGCAAGAGAGGAGCAGATTTATGAAAATCGGATTTATCGGATGCGGAAATATGGCTTCTGCCATGATCAGTGGTATGCTGAAAAAAGGACTTTATAAAAAAGATGAGATTATTGTTTCCAATCTTACAGAAGAAGGAAGCAAACGAAGCAGAGAAAAGCTGGGAGTGGTTACAACCCTGGATAACCATGAAGTGGTAAAAAACACAAAACTGGTTTTCCTGGCCGTGAAACCGCAGTTTTATGAAGAAGTGCTGAATGAAGTAAAAGATGAACTGACACCGGAACACACAGTTGTAGGCATTGCGCCGGGGAAAACTCTTGCCTGGTTAGAAGAAAAATGTGGACAGCCTCTGAAAGTGGTAAGAATGATGCCGAATACTCCTGCTCAGGTTGGGGAGGGTATGACTGGTGTATGTGCCAATGAGAAAGTATCGGCAGAAGAACTGGCTCAGATCTGTGAGATCACAGACAGCTTTGGCCGTACAGAAGTAGTTCCGGAGCGCCTGATGGATGCTGTAGGTGCTGTAAGTGGCTGTTCACCGGCTTATGTATTCATGTTTATAGAAGCAATGGCAGATGCAGCGGTAGCTCAGGGAATGCCAAGAAAACAGGCATATCAGTTTGCGGCACAGTCTGTATTGGGAAGTGCGAAAATGGTACTGGAAACAGGTATGCATCCGGGTGAATTAAAAGACATGGTATGCTCTCCTGCCGGAACCACCATCGAGGGAGTAAGAATCCTGGAACAGAAGGGATTCAGAAGTGCTGTCTTTGAAGCTCTGAATGGAGCTGCTGAAAAAGGTAAAAAGATGTAATCTCAGTAACTCTAAGGCTCTGAAAATCCGCTAAAACCATAAAAAATCCGCTCAAACTCGTCACAAAGCGGCTCAGACAGTGAGCGGATTTTTTATAACGCGAATTTCCAGAACCTAAGAGTTACTACAATTCCTGCAAATACATATTAACAGAACAATATTTCGGAGCTGTTTTATTTTATTATAAATTTCCCTGACTCAGACGACTGTTATGATATTTACCGGAGTTCGTAACATCTTCGCCAAACCATACGGGTGGATTATAACTGAGCGCCTGTTCTTCAGAAGAAAATTCCACTTCTGCGAGATAGAGTCCTTCATAAGGAGCATCAAATACATCCAGTTCAATGGTGAGTCCATCTTTTTCCGGGATAAGATAGCGGGTTTTGGAAATGAGGATTCCGTCAGCTTTTGGACGCATATGTTCATAGGATTCTTTGGTAAGTGGAAGATTATATTCCTCGCGGGTCATAAGACCTTTGGATTTATAGGTAAGATAGTAGTTATCATCCTCTTTGCGGATACGGACTACCGGTGCGGTGGATAAGTAACCCTGTTCCAGTCTGTGATGTGGATAAGAATTAAGATCTGCAGGCAGATTTTCTTTGGATATTAAAAATTTGCGTTCGATTTCCATGAGAAATGTTCCTCCTTAAATATGAAATGACAGTACAGTTTTATGATTATGATAACACTTATGGTGAGTATGAGACAAGAAAAATATGTGTGATATTGAGAAAATAGAACTTATGTGGTTACTGTTCACTGGTAATATCCCGCGAGGTGTTTTTTGTGAGCGAAGGTCACAGAAAACCCGAGATATCCTGACGATAGAATAGAATAAAAATATGGCTTTGTGGAATAGCTTCGCAAAGCCATATTTTTATTATAAAGAATGAATATAACCAACAACTTTAATATTATGTTGGAATATTTGAAAAATGGAGATATAATATTTGTAAGTGCGTAGCTGTAAATATTTCTCACGATCATAGCTGGAGATTATGCACTGATATTCAGAGGAGGCCGTATGAAATCAGATACAAAAAAATATTATAAAATACCACAGAAAATGCTGGAAATCTTCCTTGCGCGTGGTTATCAGGAACTTAGAGTGGAGGATCAGAGCCTGTTTGATCCGTATTATGACAGTATGAATGAACACTGGTCAGCCAACACCAGCTTTTTGAATTTGATTGGATGGAGAGATTCCTATCCCACCTACTTCAAAATAGCAGAAGGGCTTTTAATCAATATTACATATTTGAATACAGAAGGGTATCCGGTAGCTGTTCCGTTTGTAGGAAACTATACGGAGGAAAAGATAAAGAAAGCTATGCAGATCCTGAAGGAAGATTTTACGGGATTTGATGCACAGCTGATCATTATGGATGTGGTTCCATGGATGCTTCCTTATTATGAAGCCAGCGGCATTCAGTTTGAAATAGAGGATAACCGTGATTATATGGATTATACCTTTACGCCTGAGCAGTTTCTGGCAGGTATGGATATGCAGGATGACCGTTACCGTTATAATTATTTCAAACGCAGATTTGCATATGAGACAGAAGAGATAACCCCTTTACATCGGGAGGAAATCCGGGAATTTATGGAAAGGGAATGGTGTGGGGAGAAAACTTGTGAGGAGTGCCACTGTGGCTGCCTGCTCCGGGTGATCGACAATCTGGTTCCTGTTTTTGATAAAATCAGGATTAATGGAATTCTTGTAAGAGTAGAGGGAAAAATGGCAGGACTTTGTATTGTGAGCTGCCGTAACGGACTTGGCGTATATCAGTATAAAAATGCAGTTAACCGGATCAAGGGAATTAATGAGTATTTGTTGCGGGAAAGCTTTGAACGATATCTGCAGTCTGCAGATACGATCAATTACACAGAAGATATGGGAGTTGAAAATCTGCGTTATTATAAAGAGCATATGGCGCCTGCCCATACTCTGCTATCAAAACTTACATTAACAGAAAGAGGTTAAGGTGCATGGAACATAAGAGAAAAAAACAGTGGATTTTAATAATTATGCTGCTTTTGACAGTATGTTCTGTTTTTGTAGTGTATGCAGGCAGGGAATGGATGTTTACCAATCCTTTTAAACCTTATACATTTTCTTCAGTATCCTATGCATCCGGAGATGGGGATGGATGTACTTATGTGATTGATGATTCCAACAGGAAAATATTGAAAATATCTGCTGACGGAAGGCTTTTATGGCGGGCATGTGCCTCTGATAAAAGTTTTCTGAGTGCTGAGCGGGTTGTGGCAGACGGAGATGGGAATGTGTATCTTCATGATGTCCGTATTGAGCAGGGAGTTCAGATTGCCAGTGAAGGAATCGTCAAACTGTCATCAAAGGGAAAATATATATCAACGGTTGCTTCTGTAGAAGCAGAGAAGGGTAGTGTAAGGCGCAACATTGTGGGAATGGTACCCACCGAGCATGGTGTGGTCTACATGCAAAAGGAAAAGGAGGGCATTCTGGTCAGTAACACAGAACAGGGAAGCTCGAAAGTTTTTTCTGTTGCTGATGCGCAGGACAGGATTTTGTGTTGTGCTTATGATAGAGACAGTGATAGTCTGTTTTATGTGACTTATGACGGTAAAATTTATAAATATACAGACAGCGGACAGGATGAACTGCTCTATGACAGTGATACAGTTGACGGAAGTATTCCGCAGGAGATCAGTTACTCGGATGGAGTGCTTTATTCAGCTGATATTGGTCTCAGGGATATCATACGGATACCCTGTGATATGGAAAATACAGGAAGTACAGACAGACTTACTGTGGAAGCGTCTTTGAAGGAAAGAGAGATCGCATATCATGTGAGTGCACCGGGAATCTTGGTTTCTTCCACCAATTATTCTGTTATATTGTGGAACGGAGAGGATTATGAACAGTTCTGGGACGTTCCGTTATCAGGAAAACTGCAGGTATGGAACTGCCTGTTGTGGGCTGCCTGTGCAGTGATTGTCGCTGCTGCTTTGCTTTTGGCGGTGACTTTGTTAAAGATACTGGTAAAAAAATTCAGCTTTTATGCAAAGATTACCATGGCAGTCATAGGGATTATTGTGGGAGTTGCGGCTCTGTTTATTGGCACCTTGTTTCCGCAGTTTCAAAGTCTGCTGGTCGATGAAACCTATACAAGAGAGAAATTTGCCGCATCAGCAGTAACAAACAGACTTCCTGCAGATGCATTTCAGAGGCTGGAAAAGCCTTCTGATTTTATGAATGAGGATTACAGACAGGTCCGGCAGGTAGTAAGGGATGTATTCTTCTCGGATTCTGACAGTTCACAGGATCTGTACTGTGTACTTTATAAAGTAAAAGACGGAACGGTTACCCTGGTCTATACCCTAGAGGATATCTGTGTGTCCTATCCCTATGACTGGGAATATGAAGGCACAGATCTTCAGGAGGTTATGGAGCAGGGGGCTACAAAAACCTATGCTACAAACTCAAGCTCCGGAAGCTTTGTATTTATCCATAGTCCCATCCGGGATAAAAGCGGAGATATTATTGGGATTATAGAAGTCGGAACAGATATGAACAGTCTGACAGAGAAAAGCAGAGAGATCCAGGTGTCTCTGATCATCAACCTGATCGCAATTATGGTAGTATTTTTCATGCTTACCTTTGAGGTGATTTATTTTATAAAGGGAAGGCAGGAACTGAAAAGACGAAAACAGGAGGAAAACAATAGCAGACTTCCTGTGGAAATTTTCAGATTTATTGTATTTCTTGTTTTCTTTTTTACAAATCTGACCTGTGCGATTCTTCCCATCTATGCAATGAAGATTTCTGAGAAGATGTCAGTACAGGGATTATCACCGGCCATGCTTGCAGCAGTTCCTATATCTGCAGAGGTGTTATCCGGCGCCATTTTCTCAGCGCTTGGCGGAAAGGTAATAAATAAGCTTGGGGCAAAGAGATCTGTTTTTGTAAGCTCTGTACTGCTTACAGCAGGACTTGGATTGCGAGTGGTTCCCAATATATGGCTGCTTACTTTAAGCGCCCTGCTTCTTGGAGCAGGCTGGGGAGTATTGCTTTTACTTGTCAATCTTATGATCGTGGAGCTTCCTGATGAGGAGAAGAACAGAGCCTATGCCTATTACAGTGTATCCTCCCTGAGCGGTGCAAACTGTGCAGTTGTGTTTGGTGGCTTCCTTCTGCAATGGATGTCCTATACAGCGTTGTTTGCTGTCACTGCAGTACTCAGTGTGCTGCTGTTTCTGGTAGCAAATAAGTATATGAGTAAATATACTTCAGATAACGAAGAGGAGAACTGCGAAACAGAAGATACACATATGAATATTGTTCAGTTTATCTTTCGTCCAAGGATTATTAGTTTTTTCCTGCTGATGATGATTCCGCTTCTGATCTGTGGATATTTCCTGAATTATATGTTTCCTATTGTTGGTTCTGAATGGGGACTTTCGGAAACCTATATTGGATATACCTATCTTTTAAACGGAATTTTTGTACTGATCCTGGGAACTCCTCTCACGGAATTCTTTTCCAACAGAGGATGGAAGCATTTGGGGCTTGCAGCAGCTGCGTTTATTTATGCAGCAGCTTTTCTGGAGGTGGCAATGCTTCAGAATATACCATCTCTTCTGATCGCACTAGCATTGATTGGAGTTGCAGACAGCTTTGGGATTCCATTACTTACCAGTTATTTTACAGATCTGAAGGATGTAGAACGGTTTGGATATGACAGAGGACTTGGGGTTTACAGCCTGTTTGAGAATGGTGCACAGTCTCTGGGTTCCTTTGTGTTTGGCTATGTGCTGGTCCTTGGTGTAGGCAGAGGCCTTATCTTTGTGCTGATTCTTGTGAGTGTGCTTTCAGCAGCTTTCCTGATCAGCACCACATTTGCAGCACACAGAGACAAAAAAGGAGGTCAAAGAGCATGGAAAAAAGACGAAAGCTGAATGTTGAACTGATTAAATTTCTCATCGGTTCTATGTTGGTGGTTGGGGTTTTAATGCTTCTTGGAAGTTCTCTTGTGAATAACAGACAGTATAGAAAACTCTATAATGATAAAGCGCTTGAAATCGCGAAGACGGTATCAGATCAGGTAAATGGGGATTTTATCGAAGAACTGTGTAAAGAGATAGACACAGAGGAATTTGAACAGATCCAGGAAAAAGCAGTAGCAGCTGATGATGAACAGCCGATTATAGACTGGCTTAAAGCGAAAGGCATGTATCAGAATTATGAGAGGATAAATGAATATCTTCATTCTATACAGGCAGATATGAATATTGAATATCTGTATATTCAGATGATCCAGGATCATTCCAGTGTGTATCTGTTTGATCCTTCGTCAGGCTATCTGACTCTTGGCTATAAGGAAGAGCTTTCGGAAAGATTTGATAAACTGAAAGGAAACGAACGCCTGGAGCCTACTGTGAGCAGGACAGAATTTGGATGGCTGTCATCTGCCGGAGAGCCGGTACTTTCATCTGACGGAGAAAAATGTGCAGTTGCCTTTGTAGATATTGACATGACAGAGATTGTCAGAAATACCATTCGTTTTACTGTACTGATGGTATGTCTTTGCATTCTGATCATCCTGGCTGCCGGTATGGACATATCCAGAAAAATCAAAAAGAGAATATCCAGGCCTATTGAACTGCTTACAGAAGCAACACACAAATTTGGCAATGGCGAGGAAGGGTATGATGAGAACAACATCGTAGATCTTGATATTCATACCAGAGATGAGATAGAAGAACTTTATCACGCAACCCAATCCATGCAGAAAAGTATTATTAACTATATGGATAACCTTACCCGGGTGACTGCTGAGAAGGAACGTATCGGAGCAGAGCTGAACGTGGCAACACAGATCCAGGCTTCCATGCTTCCCTGCATATTCCCTGCATTTCCTGACAGGGATGAGATGGATATTTATGCGACCATGACACCGGCAAAGGAAGTTGGCGGAGATTTTTATGATTTCTTTATGGTTGATGACAGGCATATGGCGATTGTTATGGCTGATGTTTCCGGAAAGGGAGTTCCGGCAGCACTTTTCATGGTTATCGGAAAAACCCTGATCAAGGATCATACACAGCCGGGCAGAGACCTGGGAGAAGTCTTTACAGAGGTCAATAATATTCTGTGTGAATCCAATGAAAACGGAATGTTCATTACAGCCTTTGAGGGTGTGCTGGATCTTGTGACCGGTGAATTCAGGTATGTAAACGCCGGACATGAAATGCCGTTTGTTTACCGCAGGGAAACCAACACCTATGAAGCCTACAAAATACGTGCTGGTTTCGTCCTTGCAGGGATAGAGGACATCGTATATAAGGAACAAAAGCTTCAGCTGAATATCGGAGACAAAATATTCCAGTATACAGATGGAGTGACAGAGGCAACGGATAAGGACAGGCAGCTGTACGGAATGGACAGACTGGATCATGTTCTGAATCAGCAGTGCTTAAGCAGTAATCCGGAAGAAACTCTGAAGCTTGTAAAGGCGGATATTGACGCTTTTGTAGGAGACAATGACCAGTTTGATGATATTACAATGCTGTGCCTTGAGTATACAAAGAAAATGGAGAATCAGAGACTTTTGAATAACTGTTGATGCTGTGAAGTGAAGTGCGGATATGTGACTGGAAATATAAAAAAGAAAGCGGACAACAGAATGGATCATACAGACGAATACATAAAAGAAATCTCAGAAAAAATCGACAGTAAGAAAGACTATTATGCTGAAATCAGCAATAAGATCTGGGAATTTGCAGAACCCAGATTCCAGGAATACAGATCTTCTGAATTGCTGCAGCATGTATTAAAACAGGCAGGGTTTTCCATCAAAGCAGATCTGGCAGGAGAGAAGACTGCATTTATTGCAGAATATGGATCAGGAAAACCAGTCATAGCATTCCTTGGAGAATTTGATGCACTGCCGGGACTTTCACAGAAGGCAGATGCAGCAGAAAGAATTCCTGCAAATACTGGTAGTTGTGGTCATGGATGCGGCCATCAGCTTATCGGAACAGGAACTCTTGCTTCTGCCATTGCATTAAAAGACTTTGTGAAAGAACATAACCTGCAAGGCACGATCCGTTATTACGGCTGCCCTGCTGAAGAAAACGCAGGCGGCAAGGCCTTTCTTGTACGTGATGGCTATTTCAATGACTGTGACCTGGCTCTTTGCTGGCACCCGGAGCAGGGGCGGCGTGCATGCTACGGAAGCACCAAGGCAAATTTCAGAGTATTTTTTACATTCCACGGAACTCCGGCCCATGCATCCATGTGCCCTGAACTGGGGCGTTCTGCGCTGGATGCAGTAGAGCTTATGGATGTGGGCGTAAACTACATGCGTGAACACATGATAGATGAGGCCAGGATCCACTATGCCATAACAGATACAGGCGGAGATGCCCCAAATGTAGTCCAGTCCAGGGCTCAGGTACTTTATGCTATCCGCGCCCCAAAAATCACCCAGGTAAAAGAACTCTATAACCGCGTATGCAACATAGCCAGGGGCGCAGCACTTATGACTGAAACTACTGTAGAAATACGCCAGGTAGCGGCATATTCAAACCTGATCTCCAGCAAAATCCTGGCAGATCACATGAATGCGTATCTGGAAAAACTGGGTCCGATCACTTACACTGAAGAAGAATATGCCTACGCACAAAAATTCCAACAGTCCCTCTCAGATCAGGACAAAAATCAACTCCCCACAATTGCCCGGGACTACTTCGGCCCCAAAGCTGCTGAAGTAATGAAAAAACCAATCTTTGAGCCAATGGCATACCAGAATCTGTACAGTGATCTCAAATACTCCACTGATGTGGGCGATGTAAGCTGGCTGGTACCAACCGTCCATCTCAACATCCCAACATTCGCAGCAGGAACCGCCCTCCACTCCTGGCAGGCAGCAGCCCAGGGAAAATCCTCGATCGCTCAAAAAGGAATGCTCTACGCCGCTAAGATCATGGCTCTCACAGCCATAGACTTCCTGCAAAAACCAGAGTTGGTAAATAAAGCCAGAGAAGAACTGACAAAAACCCTAAACGGTGAAACATATCCCAATCCATTGCCGAAAGACTTGAAACCAGAGATATGGTAAAAGCAGAAAGCTCCAAACAAACATTGTAACTCCAAACAAAAAATGCTATAATCCATTGCAGAAAATAGGATAAAACTTTTACAAAACAAATTAATCAGGAGGGACCTAAAATGAGCAAAAAAGTATACATTTTCCTCGCCGACGGCTTCGAAGACATCGAAGGCCTCACAGTAGTAGACATTCTCCGCCGCGCAGAAATCGATATCAAAACTGTATCCATCAAAGAAACCAAACAGATCCAGACATCTCACGGTATCACCATGCTCACTGATACAACATTCGCAGAAACAGACTTCGCAGATGCCGACATGCTTGTCCTCCCGGGAGGAATGCCGGGAACTAAATATCTGGCAGGATACAAACCACTTACAGACCTTCTGACAGATTTCAACAGCAAAGGCAAAAAAATCGCCGCTATCTGTGCTGCACCAAGTGTATTTTCAGGTCTTGGATTCCTCAAAAACCGCAAAGCCACCTCTTATCCGTCCTTCATGGAAATTATTGCAGGAGACGGTGCCAAGACCAGCGAAGACAATGTGGTAGTAGATGGAAATATAACCACCAGCCGTGGTCTGGGAACAGCTGTAGACTTCGCACTTTCCCTGATTTCACAGCTTGAAAATGACGAAAAAGCAAAAGAAATCGCAGAATCAGTAGTATATACCCGCTAAATCGTCCTCAAACCCTTATTTTTATGCGAAAAAACACTAGCACTTTTGGATTTTTTGTGCTATACTGCTACAATGACTGTAAATATATAATTGAGTTATAGAGAGGTCTCCCGCTTCTGCAACAGTGGGAGCGGAGCTTAGACTTAAATATATAGAAATAGGTAAAAACTGTGAATGATATAACGCAGCTGAAAAACCAGTCGCAATCATAACCTGAAAATTAAGGAGGAACATGTAACATGAGTTTACAGGTGGAAAAAATGGAAAAAAACATGGCGAAACTTACTATCGAAGTTGCCGCTGAAGATTTAGAAAAAGCAATGCAGAATGCATACCAGAAAGCAAAAGGAAGAATTTCCATCCCTGGATTCCGTAAAGGAAAAGCTCCAAGAAAAATGATCGAGCAGATGTATGGCAAAGGAGTATTCCTTGAAGATGCTGTTAACGCTCTGATTCCGGAACACTACAGCAAAGCATTAGCTGAATGCGAACTTGAGATCGTTTCCCAGCCGACAATCGACATCACACAGGCTGAGCCTGGAAAAGCATTCATCTTCACAGCAGAAGTTGCTGTTAAACCGGAAGTTACATTAGGTGATTACAAAGGTGTAGAAGTACCGAAAACTGAAATCACAGTAACAGACGAAGACGTAGAAGCTGAACTCAAGAAAGAGCAGGAGAAAAACTCCAGAACAATCAGCGTAGAAGACCGCGCAGCTCAGTTAAATGATATTGTAACAATCGACTTCGAAGGATCTGTAGACGGAGTACCTTTCGATGGCGGACAGGCTACAGAGTATCCTCTGACACTTGGTTCCAACACATTTATCCCGGGATTCGAGGAACAGCTTGTTGGTGCTAAAGTTGGCGATGATGTAGACGTAAAAGTTACATTCCCTGAAGAATATCAGGCAAAAGAACTTGCAGGTAAAGAAGCAATCTTCAAATGCGCAGTTAAGAAGATCGAAGCAAAAGAACTTCCTGAACTGGATGATGATTTTGCAAAAGATGTTTCTGAGTTCGATACACTTGCAGAGTACAAAGAGCATGTAAAAACAAATCTTGAAGATAAGAAAGCAGACGAAGCAAAACGTGCAAAAGAAGATGCAGCAGTAGATAAAGCAATCGAAAATGCACAGATGGATATTCCGGAAGCTATGCTTATGACACAGTGCCGTCAGATGCTTGATGATTTCAGCAGAAGAATGCAGTCCCAGGGATTATCCATGGACCAGTACTTCCAGTTCACTGGCATGACAGCTGACAAGATGATGGAAGACATGAAACCACAGGCATTAAAGAGAATCCAGACAAGACTGGTTCTTGAGAAAGTAGCAGAAGTTGAGAACATTCAGCCAACAGAGGAAGAAGTAAATGAAGAGATCTCCAAGATGGCTGAAGCATACAAAATGGAAGCTGACAAGTTAAAAGAATTACTTGGAGAGCGTGAACTTGAGCAGATGAAGAAAGACATGGCTGTACAGAAAGCAGTTACTGTTATCGCTGACGCTGCTAAGGAAGTTTAATTTTAAAGTAATCGAATTTTAAGAACCGGAAAGAGACAGGTTCAGATGTCTGCCTCTTTCGGAAAAAGTCAGCCGCGTAAATGGAGGCGTTTATATGAGTTTAGTACCTTATGTCATTGAACAGACAAGCAGGGGAGAGAGAAGCTATGATATCTATTCAAGGCTTCTGAAGGACAGAATCATTTTTCTTGGTGAGGAAGTAAATGATGTGAGTGCAGGACTGATCGTATCACAGCTTCTTTTCCTGGAAGCAGAAGATCCCGGTAAAGATATTCAGCTGTATATCAACAGCCCGGGCGGTTCCGTAACAGCCGGCATGGCAATCTATGATACCATGCAGTATATTAAATGCGATGTTTCTACCATTTGTCTTGGAATGGCTGCCAGCATGGGTGCCTTTCTTCTGGCAGGCGGTGCAAAAGGAAAGAGATTTGCTCTTCCGCATTCCACTATCATGATCCATCAGCCATCCGGCGGTGCGCAGGGACAGGCAACAGAGATCCAGATCGTGGCAGATCATATCGCACAGACAAAGAGAACTTTAAATGAGTTATTGGCTGCAAATACCGGTCAGCCGATAGAAGTTGTTGAGCGTGATACAGACCGGGACAACTATATGACTGCTGAAGAAGCAAAGGCATATGGACTGATTGACGGTGTAGTCATGCATAAATAATGCGAAAGATAAGACTCCTGTGAATCGTCACAGGAGTCTTATTAGTTAGTATAGAGAAAGGACAGACATAAATTCATGGCAGAAAAAATGAGAGAAGGAAAAGTAAGATGCTCCTTTTGCCAGAAGACAGAAGATCAGGTAAGAAAACTGATCGCAGGTCCGGATGGTAAAGTATTTATATGCGACGAGTGCATTGGCATCTGCTCAGAGATCATGGAGGAAGAATTAAATCCTTATGATGACGAGGTTTTGAATTCTGATATTAATCTGTTAAAACCGGAAGAGATCCATGCAGTTCTGGATGATTATGTAATTGGTCAGGATGCAGCAAAAAAGGCTCTTTCCGTTGCTGTTTATAATCACTATAAAAGAATCCTTGCATCAAAAAATTCTGATGTAGAGCTTCAGAAGAGTAATATTCTGATGCTTGGACCTACAGGTTCAGGTAAAACTCTGCTGGCTCAGACACTTGCCAGACTTCTGAATGTACCGTTTGCTATTGCAGATGCTACTACACTGACAGAAGCCGGATATGTAGGAGAGGATGTTGAGAATATTCTTCTCAAGATCATTCAGGCAGCAGATTATGATATTGAACGTGCACAGTACGGAATTATCTATATTGATGAGATTGATAAGATCACAAGAAAATCTGAGAATCCATCCATAACCCGCGATGTTTCCGGTGAAGGCGTGCAGCAGGCACTTCTGAAGATTCTGGAAGGTACAGTGGCAAGTGTTCCGCCTCAGGGTGGCCGCAAGCATCCTCATCAGGAGTTTCTTCAGATTGATACAACAAATATTCTGTTTATCTGCGGCGGTGCTTTTGACGGAATCGAGAAGATCATTGAGTCCAGACAGGATACCAAGTCCATCGGTTTCGGTGCAGAGGTTTCTGTTAAGGAAGACAGAAATGTGGGTGAAATCCTGAAGGATGTAATGCCGGAAGACTTTATCAAATTCGGCCTGATTCCTGAGTTTATCGGTCGTGTGCCGGTAGTTGTAACTCTGGATGCGCTGGATGAGAATGCGCTGATCAGTATTCTGAAAGAGCCGAAGAACTCACTTACCAAACAGTATCACAGATTATTTGAACTGGATGGTGTTGAACTTGATTTTGAAGATGATGCACTTGAACTGGTCGCAAAGAAATCTCTGGAACGTAAGACAGGAGCCAGAGGTTTGCGTGCGATCATGGAAGGTTCACTGATGGATCTGATGTATAAGATTCCGTCAGATGACACGATTCGCAAGTGTACAATTACCAAAGATGTAGTAGATGGCACCGGTGAGCCGGAGATCGTCCGCGGAGAAGCTCCTGCACAGGCGAAGACAGCCGGAAGCAGAAGAACGTCCCGGACACACAAGAAGGATAAACCGGAAACAGCCTGATGAAAGGGACTGAACAATAAATGACAAATCAGAATATAGTGCTGCCTGCGATCGCTCTCAGGGGGACTACCATCCTTCCAGGGATGATCGTTCATTTTGATGTGAGCAGGGAGCGTTCTGTCAAGGCGATTGAAGCTGCCATGCTTCATGACCAGAAGATTTTTCTGGTTACTCAGATTGATCCTGAGGTGGAATCACCGGATCTGGCAGGTGTATATCATGTAGGAACCATTGCCTATATCAAACAGGTTGTGAAACTTCCGCAGAACCTTTTACGGGTACTTGTAGAGGGAACGGGAAGAGCCACACTTGTGAAATTTGAGCAGGAGTTTCCGTTTATCAGAAGTGAGATCACACCTGTTGATGAAGAAGAAATGCAGATGCCGGAACCAGTGATGGAAGCCATGCACAGAAGCCTTAAGGAATTATTCCACAGATACTGCATGGAAAATGGAAAAGTCAGCAAAGAGCTGGTAGCACAGATTTTAAATATAGATAATGTTGAGGAACTGGTTGAGCAGATTGCCGTAAATATTCCTTTATCTTATCAGAATAAGCAGAAGATCCTGGAGGCACTTACACTGGAGGAACGTTATGAAGTTCTGGGTGCAATCCTTGGAAATGAGATTGAGATCATGCAGATTGGCAGAGATCTCCAGAAAAAAGTGAAGGCCAGAATTGATAAGAATCAGAGAGAATATATTCTCAGAGAGCAGCTGAAACTGATACGTGAGGAACTGGGTGAGGATAATACTGAGGATGACGCAGAGGAGTTTAAGAAGAAACTCCAGGAACTTCAGGCCGGCGATGAGGTAAAAGAGAAGATCAGCAAAGAAATCGAGAGATTTAAGAATACCAACAGCAATGTATCTGAGAATGCAGTACTGCGTGGTTATATTGAGACCATGCTGGCACTTCCGTGGGAGAAGAAATCCACAGATTCTGATGATCTGAAAGAAGCATGGAAAGTACTTCAGGAAGGTCATTACGGTCTGAAAGATGTGAAGGAGCGTGTGATGGAGTTCCTTTCCGTCCGCAAACTGACACATAAGGGAAAAAGTCCGATCCTTTGTCTGGTAGGACCTCCCGGAACAGGTAAAACCTCCATTGCCCGATCGATTGCAGAAGCAATGCATAAGAAATATGTACGTATCTGTCTGGGCGGTGTGAGAGATGAGGCTGAGATCCGGGGCCACAGAAAGACTTATGTAGGAGCAATGCCGGGAAGGATCACTGCAGCATTACAGCAGGCAGGAGTGAGCAATCCTCTGATGCTTCTGGATGAGATTGACAAGACCAGCAGTGATTATAAAGGAGATACTTCTGCGGCACTTCTTGAGGTGCTTGATCCGGAACAGAACAGCAGATTTATGGATCATTATATAGAGGTTCCACAGGATCTTTCAGAAGTACTGTTTATTGCAACTGCAAACGATGTTCAGGGCATTCCGAGACCACTTCTTGACCGTATGGAACTGATCGAGATCGCAGGTTATACTGAGAATGAGAAGGAACATATTGCAAAGGAACATCTGATTCCGAAGCAGATGGAAGAGAACGGTATCGAGAAAGGTAAACTGACAATCCAGTCAGCGGCTCTTAAGAAGATCATCAACAATTATACAAAAGAAGCCGGAGTTCGAAACCTGGAGAGAACCATCGGACAGATATGCAGAAAAACTGCACGTCTGATCATGGAAGAAGATAAAAAGAAAGTTACAGTGACTTCAAAGAATCTGTCAGATTTTCTTGGAAAAGAGCATTTTAACTATCTTATGGCAAATAAGAAAGATGAGATTGGTATTTCCCGCGGGCTTGCCTGGACACAGGTGGGCGGCGATACACTGCAGATTGAAGTCAATGTAATGCCCGGAAAAGGTGAGCTGATGCTTACCGGACAGTTGGGAGATGTTATGAAAGAGTCTGCACAGGCAGGTATTACTTACATTCGTTCCATTGCTTCTGACTATAAAGTTGAGCCGGAATTTTTCCAGGAAAACGATATTCATGTGCATATTCCGGAAGGGGCAGTACCAAAAGACGGACCATCCGCAGGTATTACCATGGCAACTGCAATCCTTTCCGCAATTATTAAGAAGCCGGTAAGGGCAGACCTTGCAATGACCGGTGAGATCACACTGAGAGGAAGAGTTCTTCCGATCGGCGGTTTGAAAGAAAAACTTCTTGCGGCAAAATATGCTAAGATCAAAGAGGTGTTAGTGCCGGCAGAAAACAAACCGGATATTCAGGAATTAGATAAGGAAATCACAGACGGACTTACCATTACCTTTGTAAGTTCGATGAAGGAAGTGCTTAATAAGGCACTGGTATAAAATAAATGGTCAGTCAGTAAAGATTGACCATTTGTTGTGAAAAAAGAGAGGAAATCAATGGTTATTAAGAATGTATCATTAGATATCGTATGCGGTATTACCAGCAAACTCCCGGACACCAACAGACCGGAGGTTGCATTTGCAGGAAAATCAAATGTGGGAAAATCATCGCTGATCAACGGGCTGATGAACCGGAAATCTCTTGCCAGAACAAGTGCACAGCCGGGAAAAACACAGACCATTAACTTTTATAATATCAATGAAGCCATGTATCTGGTAGACCTCCCTGGTTACGGATACGCAAAGGTTTCACAGTCTGAGAAGGAAAAATGGGGCAAGATGATCGAAAGATATCTTCATACATCCAAAAACCTGAAGGCGGTTTTCCTTCTTATTGATATCCGTCATGATCCGTCTGCAAATGACAAGATGATGTATGACTGGATTCTGAACAATGGCTATGAGCCGATCATTATTGCAACGAAGCTTGACAAGCTCAAACGAAGCCAGGTTCAGAAAAATATCAAAGCAATCAAAGAAGGGCTGAAGCTGAGCAAAGATGGCATTATTATTCCTTTCTCTGCTGAGACGAAGCAGGGAAGAGATGAGATCTGGGCTCTGATTGACGAGTTGACCGGACTGGCAGCTACTGAAGAAGCCTGAAAAAATAAATATTCGCTGTTTACTGACGGGATTCTTTTCCTGTGAAAATAAGCAGCAGACAGACAAAATACGAGGACAAAAAATATTATGGGAATTATCAAGGCATTCAAGCTGGGATTTGACTATCTCAAGTATGATGAAGATGGTAACGTGCAGGATACGCAGCGTGCTGTCAATGATGTAAACCTGGACATTGAAGCCGGACAATTCGTGGCTGTTCTGGGACATAATGGTTCCGGAAAATCTACTCTTGCAAAGCACCTGAATGCGCTGTTGCTTCCGACGGAAGGAACTTTGTGGGTAGATGGGATTGACACGTCTAAAGAGCCGGAATTATGGAAAGTCCGACAGAAAGCGGGCATGGTTTTTCAGAATCCTGACAATCAGATCATAGGAACTGTAGTAGAAGAAGACGTAGGGTTCGGACCGGAGAATATGGGTGTGCCCACAGAGAAAATCTGGGAGCGTGTAGATGAGAGCCTGAAAAAAACAGGAATGACATCCTATCGTTATCATTCTCCGAATAAACTTTCCGGCGGACAGAAGCAGAGAGTTGCAATTGCCGGTGTCATGGCAATGCGTCCGAAATGCATCATTTTGGATGAGCCAACTGCAATGCTGGATCCGAATGGACGAAAGGAAGTTCTTGAGGCAGTCAGTGACCTTAACAGACGGGAAGGAGTGACAGTCATTCTGATCACCCACTATATGGAAGAAGTTGTTCATGCGGACAAGGTATATGTTATGGACAACGGAGAAGTGGTGATGCAGGGAACACCCAGAGAGATTTTCTCACAGGTGGAAACTCTGAAAGAATACAGACTGGATGTGCCGCAGGTAACACTTCTGGCACACGAACTTCATAAAGCCGGAGTGGATGTTCCGGAGGGAATACTGACTACAGAGGAGCTGGTGAATGCCTTATGTCAATAGAATTAAAAAATGTAACTTATACCTACAGTCCGGGAACTGCCTATGAGATCCATGCGCTGAAAGATATCAATCTTTCTATTCCGGACGGACAGTTTATCGGAATTATCGGACATACAGGAAGTGGGAAATCTACACTGATCCAGCATTTCAATGCGCTGATCCGTCCAACTTCCGGTACGATCACTTATAATGGAGAGGATATCTGGGGAGAGAAATATGATCGTCGTGCCCTGCGAAGCGAGGTTGGTCTTGTATTTCAGTATCCGGAGCATCAGCTCTTTGAGAATGATGTGCTTTCTGATGTATGCTTTGGTCCCATGAATCAGGGATTATCCAGGGAAGAGGCAGAAGTAGAAGCAAAGAAAGCACTGCAGCACGTAGGTTTCAAGGAGAAAAATTTCAGTAAATCCCCTTTTGAGCTTTCCGGCGGACAGAAGAAAAGAGTTGCTATTGCCGGTGTACTGGCAATGAATCCGAAAATTCTTATTCTGGATGAGCCAACTGCAGGTCTGGATCCGAAAGGACGAGATGATATCCTTGACCAGATCGAAGAGCTTCATAAAGTAAGAGGGATTACCATTATCCTTGTATCCCACAGCATGGAGGATATTGCAAAATATGCGGAGAGACTGATCGTAGTCAATGACGGAGAAATCGCATATGACGATGCTCCCAAAGCAGTATTTGCTCATTACAGAGAGCTGGAAGCCATGGGACTTGCAGCACCGCAGATTACTTATATCATGCATGCGTTGAAGGAAAAAGGCCTGGATGTAGATGTAACTGCTACAACGGTGGATGAGGCAAAAGAGAATATCCTTGCAGTTTTAAGAAAATGTAATCCCGGGAAATTGTCCGGTGACAAACAATCTGTTTCAGACAGTCAGTCGAAAAAAGAAAATGCCAAAGCAGAAACCTTAATTAGTGAGATGGAAGCTGATCTGACTAAGGATGGGACGAAAGAGTCTCATTCAGATGTGCCTGATGAAGATTTAAGCATTCAGAAGGAAACAATGGATAAAAAGTCTGCAGAACAAGAAGAGAATGAGGGAGGGCAGGAAGTATGATCCGAGACATTACAATAGGACAGTATTATCCTGCAGATTCCGTTCTGCACAAAATGGATCCGAGAGCAAAGCTGGTGGGTACGCTGGTGTTCATCATCTCTGTCTTTGTATTCCATACATTTCCGGGATATGCAGTGGCAACTATATTTCTGGCAGCGATGATCGTTCTTTCCAAAGTTCCTGTGAAATTTATGTTCAAGGGACTGAAGGCAATCGTGATGCTTCTTATGATCACAGTGGTATTTAATATATTTCTGACACCCGGAAAGGTTCTCTGGCAGTGGGGAATCCTGCATGTGACAGAGGAGGGCCTGAAGCTGGCCGGAAGAATGGCCATCCGCCTGACGTATCTGGTGATCGGTTCTTCTCTTATGACGCTGACTACCACACCCAATCAGCTTACAGATGGTCTGGAACGACTTCTCAGGCCGTTAAATAAACTTCATGTGCCAATCCACGAGATTGCCATGATGATGTCTATTGCGCTGCGTTTTATCCCAATCCTTATGGAGGAAACCGATAAGATCATGAAAGCACAGATTGCACGTGGCGCAGATTTTGAAACCGGAAATATAATTCAGAAGGCAAAAAATATGATTCCGCTTCTGGTTCCGCTGTTTATTTCTGCGTTCAGAAGAGCAAATGATCTGGCCATGGCCATGGAAGCAAGGTGCTATCATGGAGGGGATAACAGAACCCAGATGAAGCCATTGCGTTATGAGTCCAGAGACTACATTTCCTATGTGGTGATGTGGGCTTATCTGGGAATCGCCATTGTTTTCAGAATTGTGGGAATCTGAGAAAGTACTGATATAATTTATAAAGATATTTTATATGCTGTAATCCGGTAGGAAAGGATTACAGCATATTGTTTATTTTGTTATAACAAAAGTTTTCAATTTTTATGGAGGAAAACAGATGAAAAGAATTGGTCTTGTAGTTGCATATGACGGCACCAACTACTGTGGCTGGCAGACACAGCCAAACGGGATTACTGTACAGGGGGTATTAAATGATACATTGTCCGAGCTTCTTGGCGAGAAGATAGAAACGATCGGTGCAAGCCGTACAGACGCAGGGGTTCATGCCATGGGAAACGTGGCAGTATTTGACACCAAAACACGTATTCCCGGGGAAAAGATTTCCTATGCACTGAACCAGCGTCTTCCGGAAGATATCCGCATTCAGCTCTCTGAAGAAGTAGAACCGGATTTCCATCCCCGTTACTGCGACAGCGAGAAAACATACGAATACCGCATCCTGAATCGCAAATTCCCGGTTCCGACAGAGCGCTTATACACCTATTTCTACCACTACAAACTGGATGTAGATAAGATGAAAGCAGCAACCTCATACCTGATCGGACAGCATGATTTTGCTTCTTTCTGCGGTGCAAAAGCGCAGGTAAAAACAACTATCCGTACAGTGACAGGAATTGATGTATGGCGTGACGGAGATATCGTAACCATACGTGTAACAGGAACAGGATTCCTCTACAACATGGTACGAATCATCTCCGGAACTCTGATTGAAGTAGGAAACGGACAGTATCCGCCTGAGAGAGTAAAGACAATTCTGGAAGCCTGCAACCGTGAAATGGCAGGTCCGACTGCACCGGCGCAGGGACTGACACTGATGGGGATTGAATTTTTTGATTGATAGTCAGGAGGAGAAAATCATCCGTTTCGATAATTGCCGGTGGGATAACTGATCAACAGTTTTTTTTGATGAAAAACAAAAAACGGGGGAGTAACGAAAAAAGTTTAAAAAACGACACAAAATCTATTGACAGAACAGAACCCTTATAATATAATAACCAAATGTGACGTAGTGCGAGATGCTTAAGCCAAATAGCCCAGGCGAAAGTATTTATCAGCGGTTTCGGACATTTCCGCATTTTTAGCACCGGCGTTTCCAATAACTTATATTCGCGGGAAATTCCGCGGTTAATTAAACTATCGTTGATAAATAACAGGAGGTAAAACCATGCAGACTTATATGGCTAATCCAGATAAAATCGAAAGAAAATGGTATGTAGTTGACGCTGATGGATGTACTCTTGGCCGTCTGGCATCCGGAGTAGCAAGCGTTTTAAGAGGAAAAAATAAACCACAGTTTACACCACACGTAGACACAGGTGATTATGTAATCATCGTAAACGCTGACAAGATCAAAGTTACAGGTAAGAAATTAGAGCAGAAAATCTACTACAATCACTCCGATTATGTAGGTGGAATGAGAGAAACCACATTAAAAGAAATGTTAGCAAAGAAACCTGAGAGAGTTATCGAGCTCGCAGTTAAAGGTATGCTTCCAAAAGGACCTTTAGGAAGAAGCATGTACACAAAACTTTTCGTATATGCAGGACCGGAACACAAACATGAAGCTCAGAAACCAGAAGCTTTAACATTTTAATTAGGAGGTAGAAAACATTGGCTAGCGCAAAATTCTACGGAACAGGAAGAAGAAAAAAATCAATCGCAAGAGTTTATCTTGTACCTGGAACCGGTAAGATCACAATCAATAAAAGAGATATCGATGAATATTTTGGATTAGATACACTGAAAGTTATCGTTCGTCAGCCTTTAGCTGCAACAGAAACAGAAGGCAAATTTGACGTATTAGTTAACGTTCATGGCGGTGGATACACAGGACAGGCTGGTGCCATCAGACATGGTGTTGCAAGAGCCCTTCTTCAGGCAGACAACGACTACAGACCAGTTCTGAAAGCTGCTGGATTCTTAACTCGTGACCCACGTATGAAAGAACGTAAGAAGTACGGTCTCAAAGCAGCTCGTCGCGCTCCGCAGTTCAGCAAGCGATAATCGACTGCTCAGACTATATCAAAATGGTTCAAACACCCCGGAAAATCAAGGTTTTCCGGGGTTTTCTTATACCTAAACGGGCTGATATAGTTTGACTTGATTTGACCAAACGAGAGCAGTTTTCACCCAATTTTTAGTGGTTAAATATAGGAGGTTATGGCATTTTTGATTAGCCCGATGGGATTGCCGCTGGCTGCAATCTGGCTGTTGGGCAAGGTGCAGAGTTTGAAATTTGCGATCCAGGATTGGGCGTATGGGTAAATGATGTGAATATAATTTGGAATGAAAAGAAGCAGGACAATGGGAGATGAGACCCAATACCCTGCTTCTCTGTTTATTCGGAACGAACTGTAATATATTTTTGATTGCGACTTTTAGGTTTATCGGGAATAGTCATTTCTAATTGCCCGGATTCTAAAAGCGGATTGATATGCTTCAAAGTGAAGTTTCTTAAATCTTTGAAGCCGCAAAATACTGCAAGCTCTTTCTTGGATTTTGGTGTTGTGCAAAAAGCCAAAATCTGTTTGGACATCGTTGATAGTTCAATATCTTGGTGGGTAACTTGGTGGGTATCACCCTCTAAGTTGTAGTTTACATTTTTCAAAATAACTCTGAAATCTGTCGCTGTTGAGGAAAATTCGGGCTTATATGCCTCTGTGTATCCAGGCAGCTTTTCAGTTTCACTGACGATTTTGCGCAGACCACTTCCACGGCGTTCCATGTACTTCATGCGGTGGAACAGGTCAGCAATCACAGGGTTTCGTCGCATGGAACGGATACCGCGCAGCCACAGAATGAAATTCTGTGTTCAAAGGGGCTTGGGGGCGCTGCCCTCAACAGGCAAGCGGAGAGGAAAATCACGGAGGGATTTTCTTCTCTGCGGGCCTGTGTGTATTAACACAGGCATTGCTTGCCTCTTTTCTCCGAAATTGAAAAGAACCAGTGAGAGAATCGTTAAATTTCACTAACTGGCTCAATTCGTTTCAAATTTTTCGGACAACTCTGTCAGTTCTTTCACCGTTTCCTGGGTGTGATGCAGCAGGGTGTCACGCATTTCTGGCGGACAGCTGGAATAAAGCATTTTCATCTGATTGACACCCTCATCCTCCAGAGAAACATCTGGATTTATAAGTGTATCTAAAGAGATGTGCAGGACCTTTGCCAATGCTCTTAAAATTAAATAAGAAGGATTCATTTTCCCCTTTTCGATATTGGCGATTTGCTTTACAGAAACATGGCTCAGATCCGCAAGCTCCTGTTGTGTCAGTTCTTTATTCTTTCGGGCTTCCCGCATTTTTGCCCTAAAGCAGTTAAATCATCAATCGGCATAATCGTTCACCTTAATAATATTGTATCGTTCCGGTTTATGTGATGGAATGACCTTATTATGCCTGAAAAACTGTACGATTATGCCGATTTTATAAAGCTGCGATTGGTGATAAGCTTGTATTGTTCGAGGCAAAGAACTATAATGTACGCTGTGGAGGTGCAGAATGGATTATATGACACTAAAAGAGGCCGCCGAAAAATGGGGCGTGACACCTCGTAGAGTAAATTACTATTGTGCCGCCGGGCGCATATCTGGAGCTGTAAAGATGGCAACTATCTGGCTAATTCCAAAGGATGCGGAAAAGCCGATTGATGGTCGAACAAAACAAGGAAAGGTAAAAAAGTATGAGTAATATATTACTTCTTGAAGATGATCTAAGCCTGATTAACGGGCTTTCTTTTGCTTTCAAAAAGCAGGGATTTGAATTAAATATCGCCAGAACGCTCAAAGAAGCGGAGGAATTGTGGACAGACGGAAAATACGATTTGTTGGTGTTGGACGTATCTCTGCCAGATGGGTCTGGCTTTGAATTTTGCAAAAGAGTTCGACTTAAATCAAAGGTGCCAATTATTTTTCTGACGGCTTCGGATGAGGAAACAAGTATTATTATGGGGCTGGATATTGGAGGTGATGACTATATCACAAAACCGTTCAAACTGGGGGTTCTCGTTTCAAGGATTAACGCCTTACTTCGACGTGCAAATTCTTTTCAAGCAGCAGATACAGAATTGCAGTCGAATGGCATCAAAGTTCTTTTGCTGCAAGGACAGGTTTTCAAAAATGGGGAGCTGTTGGATTTGACTGCCGCGGAATACAAGCTACTGTGCTTGTTTATGAGAAACCCAAGCATGGTGCTGACAAAGGGACAAATTTTAGATAAGCTATGGGATTGCGACGGGAATTATATCGACAGTAGTACCCTTACGGTCTATATGCGTCGGCTTCGTATGAAGATCGAGGATAATCCAAGTGAACCACAAATGCTCCTGACTGTTCGAGGTATGGGATATAAATGGAATATTATCGGGTGAGGTGCAGAATGAAGATACTGGCAAATAAAGAAATCAAAAATCTATTTCTTTCGCTTTCACTGGTTTTGGGGGTTACATTTCTCTTAGCCGAGGTTTTTCTATGGCTGTCATATCGTCGGCTTTCTCTGTTATTGCTAATCCTTTTTCTATTGGCTGGCGGTGCTGTATGGGCAGTCTGCTTTGTATATTTTAATCGGCAAAATCAGATCATGGAGCAGGCGATATTACAAATCAATGCGTATCTTGATGGTGATTGCAATGCCCGTATTGAATGTGACAATGAGGGCGAATTGTACCGACTGTTTCATTCCATCAATTCTTTAGCGGCAGTGTTAAATGCCCATGCAGATAACGAGTTACGAGAGAAAGAGTTTTTGAAAAATACAATCTCCGACATTTCACACCAACTGAAAACACCGCTGGCAGCACTCAATATTTATAACGGACTCCTTCAAGACGAGGATATAGAAGTGTCCTCCGTGAAAGAATTTGCGTGTTTGTCTGAGCAGGAACTTGACCGTATCGAAACACTGGTGCAAAGTCTGCTCAAGATTACAAGATTGGATGCCGGAGCCATTGTCTTGGAAAAGAACGCAGAAAATGTTGCAGATATGATGCGGGATATTGAACTGCATTTTGCATATAGAGCCAGACAGGAAAAGAAAGAAATCATTCTGTCTGGCTCGGATCATCTTTCTCTTTTTTGTGATCGTGATTGGTTGAATGAGGCAATCGACAATATTGTGAAAAATGCGTTTGACCATACAGAAAGTGGTGCAACAATTCGTGTTGCGTGGAAGGAGTTGCCGTCTGGTGTCCAAATTGTGATAACGGATAATGGATGCGGCATCCACCCAGAGGATATACATCACATCTTCAAGCGGTTTTATCGCAGTCGTTTTTCTAAGGACAAGCAAGGGATTGGACTGGGATTACCTTTGGCAAAGGCAATCGTTGAAGCACATAACGGCACCATTGAGGTTGACAGCGAATTAGGTATCGGGACAACTTTCACAATGAATTTTTTGATTCCTACAAAATTGTAGGCTGGCTGTAGGCTTACAGTAAGATTCAGGTGCTATTCTCTCACACATAGGCAGGACAAACAAAGACAGCCTGCCTATATCGCAAAATCATTCAGAAAGAGGTGTTTACACTATGAACTTATTAGAAGTCAAAAATATCAGTAAGACCTATGGCAACGGAGAAACCGCTGTCAAGGCATTAAAGGATGTCAGCTTTTCTGTTCCAAAGGGCGAGTATGTGGCAATCGTCGGGGAATCCGGTTCTGGTAAAAGTACACTGCTGAATATGATCGGTGCTTTGGACACGCCAACATCTGGCAAGGTTCTGATTGACGGCAAGGACATTTTTGCCATGAACGATCGAAAGCTGACCGTTTTCCGCCGGAGGAATATCGGCTTTATCTTTCAGGCGTTTAACCTTATCCCGGAGTTGACGGTGGAACAAAATATTATTTTTCCGCTGTTGTTGGATTATCAAAAGCCGGATAAGAGATATTTGGAGGAACTGCTGACGGTTTTGAATTTGAAAGATCGTCGTAATCATTTACCCAGTCAGCTTTCCGGCGGTCAACAGCAGAGAGTGGCGATTGGCCGCGCATTGATTACCCGTCCTTCTCTGATTCTGGCAGACGAGCCAACAGGAAATTTGGACTCACAAAACAGCAGTGAGGTCATAGCATTGCTCAAAGAAACATCGAAAAAATACGAGCAGACCATCATTATGATTACCCACAACCGCAGTATTGCGCAAACGGCAGACCGGGTATTACAGGTATCAGATGGCACTTTGACTGATTTTGGGAGGTGCCGTGAATGAAAAGCTATCTTAGTCTCATTCCCATCTCCGCAAAGGTGCGCAAGCGGCAAAATCGTATGACTGTCTTGTGTATTATCATTTCGGTGTTTCTTGTCACAGCTATTTTCAGTGTTGCTGACATGATGATACGAACAGAAAGCGATTTTATGATAAGTAACCATGGAAACTGGCACATTGCAATAAAAAATATTTCACAGAACAATGCGGATGAAATCAGTAATCGTTCAGATGTTACAGCAGTTGGTGTAGCTTCTCAATTTAATTTTGAAGGAGAACAACCGTACCGAGTCAACGAAAAACGAACTGTTTTGTATGGCACCGATGAAGTCTATATTACTCAGATTTCAAATGGAATTGTAGAAGGAACATTTCCGGCAAATGATGAGGAAGTTATGCTTACACCTAATTCTGTAACTGCTTTAGGAGTACAGCTTGGGGATAGTGTAACCTTACATACCCCTGCTGGAGATCGGACATTTACAATCTCTGGCTTTGGCACAGATGATGAAAGCTATTATAACAATCAGACTTATTTGATAGGCTCTTATCTGACACAAAGTGCATTTACTTCTGTTATGGCACAAAACGGAGTAACAAACAATGAGTTGACTTATTATGTGCAGTTTGAAAGTGCAGCGAAAGCGGCAAATGCAATAACAGAACTACAGACACAGTACCAATTATCCGATGGGAGTATTTCTGAAAATACCGGCGTTATGGGCATGGCTGGGCAAAGCAACAATACAGCGATGCAGAGTATGTACGGATTGGCAGCAATTCTATTTGTTTTAGTGTTGTTGGCAGGAATATTGATGATTTCTGGCAGTATGAATAGCATCATTGCGCAACGAACTCAATTTTTTGGAATGTTGCGTTGCATTGGTGCAAGTCGTCAACAAATTATCCGCTTTGTCCGTTTGGAGGCATTGAACTGGTGTAAAACCGCGGTACCTATTGGAGTGGTTTTTGGAACAATAATTAGTTGGATTATTTGTGCCACACTTCATTATGGAATTGGTGGAGAATTTTCTACAACGCCAGTCTTTCAGATCAGCCCTGTTGGACTTATCAGTGGTGTAGTTGTTGGAGTGGTAACAGTATTTTTAGCAGCACAATCCCCAGCAAAGCGGGCTGCTAAAGTTTCACCCATATCTGCGGTTTCTGGCAATGTAGATAATAAATCTTCTGTTAAACACGCTATCAAGTTTAGCTTAGGAAAAATTGATAATTCACTTGGCATACATCATGCGGTTGAAAAAAAGAAAAACTGGTTTCTGATGACGGCTTCCTTTGCACTGACTATTATGCTGGTTTTTTCTTTTTCTGTAATTTTAGATTTTGCAAAGCAACTTGTTCCATCGTTGAGTGTCACATCAGCCGATATAGCATTATCCAGTTATGCAAATAAAATGGATATTGAGCGCAGCCTGGTCGATGAAATCAAAAAAATAGATGGGGTTGCAAATGCTTATGGAAGTAGCTATGTAGAAAACATTCCTGCAACATCTTCAAGAGCAGGAATAGACCATATCAATATTGTTTCTTATGATGATACACTTCTAGATTACTCAAAAGGTAGTATTGCTCAGGGATCATTAGATACAGTTTACGGGAACAGTAACAAAGTGGCAACCGTATTTAATAGAAACAATTCCTTGCACATCGGTGATACCATCCAGTTTGCAGGCGAAGAAGTTGAGATTACTTGCGCTCTATCACAAGGGTTATTCGGAGATGATTTGATTATTATTTGCTCACAGGAAACATTTGACCGTATCATGGGCGATACAAAGTATGGGCTTATTGGAATTCAGTTAGATTCAAACGCTACTGAAGAAACAATAGCAGAAATTAGAAGTCTTGAAAACGATGATATTATCATTACAGATCAGCGTGAAGGCAATAAACAAAATAATGCTACATATTGGGCTGCACGAATTGTTTGTTATGGCTTCTTAGCTATTATCGGAGTTATTTCGCTGTTTAATATCGTCAATAGTATCTCTATGAGTGTATCTGCACGAATTAAGCAGTATGGTGCAATGCGAGCTGTTGGTATGGATAATAGGCAGCTTAAACGAATGATTTCTGCGGAAGCGTACACCTATGCAATTTCTGGTTTGATAGTTGGATGTGGCATTGGACTCCCGCTTAGTCGATTTTTATATAATCGTCTAATTACACATTATTTTGGAATTGAGTGGAGATTTCCTATCCTGTGGTTTGGAATTGTCGTTGCCTTTATCTTCATATCTGCTATTGTGTCTGTTTATGCTCCTGCAAAGAGAATTCGCAATATGCCAATTACTGCAACCATCAATGAATTATAGTTTCATATGTTAATCTGCCGGACGACGGCAAAAGAAAAAAAGCCGTCGTACAGCAGACATATTTTCACGCGCCTTATGAAACGGCGGCTTTGATTTCAGAGCCGCCGTTTCTTTGCGTTTGTACAAACCTATGACGACTTGCAGGGACACGGTAGCCGATTGGAGGTTATTTTGCCGTGTCTCGTTTGCTTTTTCAAAGCCCACATGATCTACATCAGTTAAAAAAAGCATTGCTCCTCCTCCGGGCAAGTATAACATTGCATCGGCATTATCGTTCCATGTAATTCAGTATAATAATGGCTGTTCTTGGCGCGCCAGTTTTCCCTCACGGAAATCTGGCGTTTTTTGTTGCCATTTTTTCGGAGATGACCCGGTTGTCTGCCGGTGTCGGTCTCCGCCTCCATTCGATTCACCCGTCAATCACCCGTGAATCGAAATGGAGGTACATAATGAAGAAAATTAACCTTCGGGAACTTTATCGTGATGTTTATACAACAGACTTTTTTGTAGATGTGACAGAGGAAGTAATGGAGACTATTCGGGCAGCTGAACGTGCGGAGGCTGCGTATGAGCGAAAGATGTATCGTTATAAAGCACAGTATTCTCTGGATTGCGAGAATGGCATTGAAAATGCGGTGCTGTTGAAGCCGCAAACACCGGAGATGCTTCTGGAGGAAAAACAGTTTCAGGAGTAGGTCTATGCCGCTGTGATGAAACTGCCAGAGAAACAGGCAAAGCGAATTTATGCCCGATACTATCTGGGAATGAAGGTAAATGAAATTGCCGAAGTAGAAGGTGTAGACCCAAGCCGTGTCCGAGACAGTATCCGCCGTGGATTAAAGCAGCTTGTAAAATATTTTTGATAAAATTTCATTTGATGCGCCTGTTTTTTGCCTTTTTTGTCAGTGTTAATAAGAAGGACAAGTTTTCCTCCTTCATCAGTACATATGGCACAGTTATGAAAAGAGGTGTCCTATATTATAGGACCAGAATCAAAGACGCTAATGGTAAGTTCGTAGCTATCTACGCAAAAACACCTGAAGAACTATACAACAAAGAAACGCTTGCGTTGGAACAGATAAACTTGTATTGTTCGAGACAAAGAACTATAATGTACTCTGTGGAGGTGCATAATGGATTATATGACACTAAAAGAGGCCGCCGAAAAATGGGGCGTGACACCTCGTAGAGTAAATTACTATTGCGCTGCTGGGCGTATCCCCGGCGCTGTAAAGATGGCTGGTGTTTGGCTGATCCCAAAGAACGCAGAAAAGCCGATTGACGGAAGGACAAAACAAGGGAAGGGGTTGCACCATGAATAAAATCCTGATTATAGATGATGACAGAGAACTGTGCGCTTTGATTAAACGTAGCGTACAAGCAGAAAACATAGAAGCTGATTTTTGTAATACCGGAAAAGAGGGCTTACAAAAATTAAGAGAGCAGGAGTATCAGCTTGTGGTGCTGGATGTGATGATGCCTGGTATGGATGGCTTTGAAACGCTGGAAGAAATCCGCAAAGAGAACAGTCTGCCGATTTTGATGTTCACATCTAAAAATGACAGCATTTCTAAAGTACGGGGCTTACGGGCCGGAGCGGACGATTATCTTACAAAACCGTTTGATATGGATGAACTGATTGCCCGTATTGCGTCTCTTATTCGCCGCTACACTCGCTTTAATCAGCAAGCTGGAGCCATACAAAAGCTAAATTTTGACGGATTGCAGATTGACCTTGAAAATCGTTCTGTTACTACATCAAACGGCACTTTTGAACTGCCCCCAAAGGAATTTGATTTGCTCCTGTACTGTTCAAAACATCAAGGGAAAATTTTGACCAAACAGCAGATTTATGAGGAAGTATGGGGCGAAGAATATTTCTATGATGACAGTAACATTATGGCGATTATCAGCCGACTTCGTAAAAAATTAGAAGTCAATCCTTCAAGTCCAAAGTATATACAAACGGTCAAAGGGATTGGCTACCGGTTTAATAAGGAGGTGTAGTCAGCATGGAAATTATCGTATTCTTGTCCATTGTGATTGCTGTTGGGGCTGTATTGACTTCCATCGTTCTCGTTCGGCGTGTAAAAAAACAAATAGCAGAAATGACCGATGTGCTGGTTGATGTGAAAAACGGAAATGGCAACCGGCGTATTCTATCTGCAACAAATGAACTGACAGCACCTCTTGCCTATGAAATTAATGAGATCGTTGTGGCCTATGAAAGCAGACTTTCAACTGTACGGCAGACAGAAGAAACCAACCGCCAGCTTATGACGAGCCTTTCCCATGACGTGCGAACGCCCCTTACTACTCTGCTTGGGTATCTTGACGCTGCACACAAAGGACTGGTCACAGGAAAAGACCGGGATGATTATATTGAAACCGCCCGTCGGAAAGCTCATGATCTGAAAGAATACATTGATGTACTTTTTGACTGGTTCAAGTTAAATTCCAACGAGTTTGCTTTGGAGATCCAGAGCGTTGAGGTCGCAGAGCTGACAAGAAATATTCTGATCGACTGGATACCGATTTTTGAGGATAAACAGGTTAATTATGACATTGATATTCCTGAACAGCCTGTCCGGGTAAGATTAGATATGGATAGCTATATGAGGATCATCAATAACCTTATTCAAAATGTAATCGCTCATAGCCATGCAGACAAAATTAAAATTTCCCTGTCGAAGAAGGAAAACAGTATGGAGCTGTTGCTGGCGGATAATGGAGTGGGAATTGAGAAGGAAGATTTGAAACACATTTTTGAACGGCTCTATAAGTGTGACAAAGGACGGTCTGAAAAAGGAAGCGGTCTTGGTCTTTCTATTGTCCATCAGCTTGTAGAAAAGATGGGTGGGAGTATAACAGTTGAAAGTTTGCCGGGAAAAGGAACTGAATTTATGTTGCTTTTTCCTTTGGAGAGTTAAGCGGGTTCCCGTCTTTATGGCGGGAGCCTTTGTCATTTTAGCCGAATTTCAAATTGCAAGGTTAATGCAAGGTTGCGGCAAGGTTAATGCAAGGTTGGCATGATAGAATACCTTACAGAACAGGAGGTTTTGAATATGGATACAAATTATATCATTGAAACAAAAAATCTGACAAAGCAATACGGCTCACAAAAGAGTGTGGCTGACTTAAATATCCATGTCAAGCGTGGGAGAATTTATGGTCTGTTGGGTAGAAACGGAGCCGGAAAAACCACAACTATGAAAATGCTGTTGGGCTTAACGAAGCCGACTTCCGGGGAGGTCAAAATCTGGGGAAAGTCTTTGCAAGGGAATGAAAAGAAGCTGTTGCCCCGTATCGGAAGCCTGATTGAGTCCCCCGGTTTTTATCCCAATCTGACCGGTACGGAGAACCTGCGTATCTTTGCTACCCTGCGTGGAGTACCAAACAATCATGCCATCAAAGACGCTCTGGATTTGGTCGGGCTACCTTACAAGGATAAAAAGCTGTTTTCGCAATACTCTCTTGGCATGAAGCAGCGGTTGGCGATTGCCCTTGCAGTCATGCACGATCCGGAGCTTTTGATTTTGGATGAGCCGATCAACGGTCTCGATCCCATCGGTATTGCAGAAGTGCGATCCTTTATCCGTGAGCTTTGCGACACAAGAGGAAAAACCATTTTAATCTCCAGTCACATTCTTTCGGAGATTTCCTTGCTGGCTGACGATATTGGAATTATTGACCACGGCGCATTGCTGGAAGAAGAAAGCCTTGCTGAGTTGGAGCAAAAAAGCAGTAAGCATATCCGTTTTACGCTCTCTGATACTGCACAGGCGGCAAGAATTTTGGAACGCAATTTCCATGAAAACCATTTCTCCATACAGGACGACCACAATCTGCGTCTGCACAACCTGGATCTGCCTGTGGGGAAAATTGTAACTGCCTTTGTAGAAAACGGATTGGAGGTATCGGAGGTGCATACTTGTGAAGAAAGTCTTGAAGATTACTTCAAGCGTGTGACAGGGGGAGAAGGAATTGCTTAAACTAATCAAATGCGAATTTTTGAAATTAAAACGGAAGCCATTGGTATTTATTTCCCTACTGCTTTCTGTTTTCATGCCATTGGCTTATGCTTTCTTTCTGGCAGATGTAAACACTGATGTGGATGCTGTAAATGGAGTGATGTCCAGCCTATTCCAGCTTAGTGCATATTTGCTTTTGATGCCGCTTCTTGTGATACTGGCTTCGAATCTGTTGTTTGAGGAATTTGATAATGACACACTGAAAAACCTTGTTACCGTACCGGTAAATAGAACCAAGCTGGTGCTGTCCAAGATGCTGGTTTTACTGTTGTTTGCCGTTGGCTTTATGGCAGTTGGAGGATTGGTAAATCTTGCGGTTTTGTTGTTTCAGGGTTGGGAACCGGTTGGGTTTTGGACCTTGTTTGGCGTTGGAATTGAAGAAGGGCTGATTATGTGGGTGGGCGCACTTCCCTGTATTCTGCTCGTTGTTCTTCTTAATAAAAACTATATCGTGTCTGTCGTGATTACCTTTTTCTATACGATTGCGAATTCTATCCTTTCCACGAACGATATGTTTCTCACACAGCCTTTTGGTTTGAACATAGGAACCCTGTTTCCGGGGCCGCTGGCCTTCCGCTGGACATTCCAATTTTATGACCAAAGCCAGACCAGTGCGGAGTTAGCAGATTTGTTGGAACGGGTCAGTCCGTATTTTCTGAATGGTGTTCAGGTATTCGGTGTGATTATTGCGGAAGCCATTGTATTTCTTGCGCTGATTGCATTTGTTTACCGGCGACAGGAAATCTAAGGGGGTGTGACTATGTGGAACTTATTAAAATCGGAATTACTGAAACTGCGCCGGTGCCAGATTCTTTTGGTAGGGCTGGTGGCGCTTGCACTCTGTCCTTTGGTTCAGTATGGAAGTCAGTTGATTGTGGAGGCAGAGTACCGAAATCCAAATTATGATTTTTCTGCACTATTTGAAAATGTTGTTTGGGGAAACACTCAGATATTCCTTCCAATTTCACTGGTAATGATCGGAGGATGGCTTATAGACAGAGAATCCACTCATGATACACTGAAAAACATCATGACAATTCCTGTTTCTATGCCGAAAATGTTGGGAGCTAAGTTACTTTTAGTCGGTATGCTTGCAGTTCTGCTGGGAATATACAGCGTTGGCATTACCTTGATTACTGGATTGACGGTTGGATTATCGGGACTGACAGCGGAAGTGTTTTTTCATGGAGGTACGCAGATCGTGTTAGCGGCTCTGACGACCTATTTGGTCTGTATGCCGCTGATCCTGATTTTTGGGCAGATCCGAGGGGCATATCTGGGCGGTTCCATTCTGGCGTTCTTCCTTGGATACAGCATGTTGTTTTTCAAAAGTGGTCTCCTTGCCAGCATCTATCCGTTCTCTGCTGCGCTGATTTTAGTGGGATTTGACATGAGTGAATATGCCGGAACAACCGCATCCTCAACCCCTCTGTTGGCGGTCATTGGGGTTGGCATCATGGTTCTCTGGGCGGTGCTGTTGTTACTGATGTCCAGTAACAAAAAAGAAATGAAATCCCGTAAACAGGCAAATGCCAAGGGAAAAGGAAAGCGTGCTGTACGCAGGAAAGGAAGGTGATAGCTGTGAAGAAAATAGTTTTATCATTATGCCTGATACTATTGGGTGCTTCTGTGCTTTCAGGTTGTACAAAAGACGAATTTCTCGATCAGTATAACAATATTGTTCAGTCTGCTGGTTCCATAGCGCTTACCGGAAATTCATCCTTACAAGGTACGAAAGAAAAAGGAATTGATGATTATACAGGAAGCTATACAGCCAACTATGAGGATTTTTCAGATACAGAGTATTTGTTCGGAGGAACTTCCATAAAGAGAGAATCCGGTAAGGAGCTGTCCATTGATTGCACCTTGGAGATTACGGAAGGTACTGCAAAAGTATTCTGGATTTCTGGATCTGATGAAGCAGTCACTTTGATTGAAGCAACCGGAACTTATAGTGACACAATTACACTTCCTGATGGTGGAAATTATATCGGCATTGAATGTGAGAATTTCACTGGAAACATTGAATTAAATATTGAATAATACTCTGCCGGACGACGGCAAAAGAAAAAAGCCGTCGTAGAGCAGACAATTTGACACGCCCATTTGAAACGGCGGCTTTGATTTTCAGAGCCGCCGTTTCTTTGCGTTTACACAAACCTATGACGACTTGCAGGGACACGGTAGCCGATTGGAGGTTATTTTGCCGTGTCTCGTTTGCTTTTTCAAAGCCCACATGATCTACATCAGTTAAAAAAAGCATTGCTCCTCCTCCGGGCAAGTATAACATTGCATCGGCATTATCGTTCCATGTAATTCAGTATAATAATGGCTGTTCTTGGCGCGCCAGTTTTCCCTCACGGAAATCTGGCGTTTTTTGTTGCCATTTTTTCGGAGATGACCCGGTTGTCTGCCGGTGTCGGTCTCCGCCTCCATTCGATTCACCCGTCAATCACCCGTGAATCGAAATGGAGGTACATAATGAAGAAAATTAACCTTCGGGAACTTTATCGTGATGTTTATACAACAGACTTTTTTGTAGATGTGACAGAGGAAGTAATGGAGACTATTCGAGCAGCTGAATGTGCGGAGGCTGCGTATGAGCGAAAGATGTATCGTTACAAGGCCCAGTATTCTCTGGATTGTGAGAATGGCATTGAAAATGCAGTGTTGCTGAAGCCACAAACGCCGGAGATGGTTCTGGAGGAGAAACAGTTCCAAGAGCAGGTCTATGCTGCTGTGATGAGGCTGCCAGAGAAACAGGCAAAGCGGATTTATGAGACGAGGTTTTTAGCTGTGGGGAAGACAGACATATCGCCTCCGATTTCAGAGAGCATCTGAATAGCAGTCATAGGGTTTTTATCGAATCCTGGTACGGTTCGAATAAGAGAAAGAGCATCTTCGTATTTTTCACTGAGACGAAGGATTTCCCGTTCTATTTCTGTTTTGTGCATTTCTAATTCATCGATGTGGCTGAGACATTGTCTGAGTTTTACTGCCTGTTCGTTAGAGACAGCACCATCTACTGCCGCCTGTATTTCTTCAATAGGAGTTTTACAGCGGCCATGTACAAAGGGTGCCACATCAAAGTATTCCCCAGGGTGTTGCAAGATCTGTTCTGTAATAGAACGGGAAGATTTACCAAATATATCAGAAAAGACATCATCTAATTTTAAGTTGGAAACAGTAAGATAGTTATGGGCACGGTTCTTCTCGCCTGTTATCATACAGATGAAATTCAGTTGACATATTCGTGGCGGCAAGTTAATATAATATTAACAACAGGCAACATGAGTGTCTGTCAAGCGTTGAAGTAAGGTGTTGTGCCAGAAGGCAGTGCCTTATCAGCTTTATAAGGGTTTAGCATTTACCACAATCTGGCTAGAGGGCAAAAGCTCTCAAAAGAAAATGCTGGGGGCTCTGCCAAGTGCAGGGCCTTTCTTAATTTTGTTATGAATAGAGGGAGTTGTAAAAAACATAGATGAGAACAGTAGTTGATTGTGTAGCATCATTTATTCCTCTCTTATCAACAGAGTATGAAATTGTTCTGGGAAGAAAAAATGTTGCGGTTAAACTTATAATAACGTTTGATAAGAAAGACTGCTTTCATTTGATGGGGTTACAATATCTTACGGATAGACCAGAGCTAAGACGTGATAGAGGAAAAATATTTGATGAAATTCAGAACGGTATTATAAAAAGAGAAAATATAGAGTCTTCGGATTTTTATCATAAAATACAAGATAGAGTACATTTCCTGCCACTACTTGAGGAAATACTTGATAGTAATGATACTGTTTTTAAGTATAATAAAAAGGCGAATGTCTATTCTATGATAGAAGCAGATTACTTAATGAAAAATCATATGGAAGGAAAAAATTTATTTTTGTTTTTATCTAATGCAAGAGATGATAGTTATTTTTGTCGTTCTTTTTTTCCAGAGGAGAAAATGGATTATACAAAGAATCAAGCTTCATGGACTCTCTTATATAAGAAAAAAAGAAATCTCATTGATGGATCAGAACATATATTATACGATAGATTGAAAAAAGATGTAAAATAGCAAGATTGCCTGATAGAAAATATTTATTCTATCAGGCAATCTTATGTAAACATTTCTATAGTGTTGATTATTCTGCGGATTCTTCAGAAACAGAATCTTTCTTTTTTCTGGATTTACCAGAAATCATTTTATGACCAGAGTAGATAGCCATAATCATACAGAGAAGAGAGCTGCAAGCAAAATATTTGTGAGCCGTTTTCATGTTTTTATAGCCGGTATAAAAGGTTCCAATCATGGCTGCCAATGCACCAAGTGACCAATATTTATGTGCTTTCATTTGAATATACCTCCTGCGTTTTTTATATAATACCTTTTTTTGGAAAGCATGAAAACAGGAAATTTATAAATTCTGCTCTTTCTTGATCTGCTGTTCCTGCTCATGACTTTTCCCAAGGATCATATCAATATTGGCAGACACGGTACGAAGCTCCCGTTAATAATCCCGGTGGTTAGAAAAATCTTCCCGTTGCATATCTCGCAATTCAATAAGCTGGTTTTTCTCAGCATAGAGGGCTGTCATGGAAGGCAGCTTATTTCCATCAGATTTTTCTTTCAGTGTCCGGAGAGCTGTATCGTAAAGGGAAAGCTCTGCCCTGTGTTCTTCGTAGAATTTATCCTTATTGCGGCTCTTATGGTAGTCGGCATATACGTTTTTGTGTGCAAGGTACTGTCCAGTGATATATTTTTTTCTGCCTGGATGAAGATAGCTGTACCGGTTTCTACTGATCTTGAAGATGATATGATATTTTTTATCGAGGATTTGTGCAAACTCTTGTATTGCCTGGTTAGAGGCAGCATGTGTGGGCATGGAACCGTAAGCTGCGTCTTTGTAACTGCCATATCTGCTCTAATCTCTCCCGGATCTCCTCCATGTCGGCCTGATAAGTGGGGCCGCCGGCGTTCACCCGCTTGGCAATTTGATTGATGTTCCGGCCGATGGAGCCCAGAGCCTTTGTCATCTCCTTGATGTCGGTGGTATCCACCTGGATGATGTATCCGTCAACTGGAAAAGAAACTGAACTATGTGGTGAAGTGTTCCTTCCGCAACGAGATCGCTCCCGGTGCTGCTACGACCACGGCCCAATTTATCCTTCGGTTTGGTCTTGTGGCGGTCATGTTGGTGGGAGGCATTCTGGTGACAGCCGGTTCGTTGTCCATTCCTATGTTTATTCTGTTTCTGTTGTTTGCAGGCCGCGTTTATGACCCCTTCACCAGTTGCTTCATGCTGATGGCAGAAGTGTTCTCTGCCCTTGTCAGCGTCAAGCGTATGAAGCAGATCGATGCGACCCCGGAGCAGACTGGCACCAATGTCTGCAATAACAAGGGCTACGACATTGAGTTTAAGAATGTAGTATTCTCTTACAATGAGGAGCCGGTTTTGAAGGGCGTATCCTTTGTGGCAAAGCAAGGCGAGGTCACGGCGCTGGTAGGCCCATCCGGCAGCGGCAAGTCTACCGCCTCCAAACTGGCGGCACGCTTTTGGGATGCGGACTCAGGAACCATTACCCTGGGCGGCGTGGATGTCAAAACGGTAGAACCGGAAACGCTGTTCAAGAATTATGCCATTGTATTCCAAAATGTCATGCTCTTTGATGAGACTGTCATGGAGAATATCCGGCTGGGCCGGGGCGATGCCACTGATGAGGAAGTTATGGCTGCGGCCAGAGCTGCCCAATGCGAGGAATTTATCCAGCGTCTCCCTCAAGGGTATCAGACGAACATCGGGGAAAACGGCAGCGCCCTGTCCGGTGGCGAGCGTCAGCGCATTTCGATTGCCCGCGCCCTGTTGAAAAATGCTCCCATTGTCCTGCTTGATGAAGCAACTGCTTCTATGGATGCCGAGAGTGAAACACTGATACAGGATGCCTTGTCGGTACTGCTGAAGGATAAGACGGTCATGGTGATTGCCCATCGCATGAGGACAGTGGCAAATGCTGATAAGATCGTGGTTCTGGACGACGGCAAGGTCAGTGAGATGGGTACACCTGCTGCACTGATGAAAAAGGGCGGTCTATATGCACAGCTTTTTGAATTACAGCAAGGAAAATAGAAAGGATATCTTATGGAACAACACTGGAAGTTAAAAGATTTAGGAAATATCAAGTAGGTATCAGAGAGATTATTGCCCGTTTAACAAGCAACAATCTCTTAAGTTAATGACATTGGGAGTGAACAGTAACCAAAAGTTTGACTTGATTCGAAAAAGTATATTGAGTATATTGCAAACAAAAAATGCATATGATATAATGCCAGTAGGCAAAATGATAAGGTTAAATTCATTTATAACACAGCAAAAGCCCCAGAGTTGCGACCTCTGAGGCTTTTAATATATACTGGGATAGTGGTGTGTGAACAGTAACAAATATGTTACAATTAAGTCTGTAATTATTATTAATCTTTGACATTCCCGCATCTTTTTGATACTATAGAATCAGTAAAAAACTAGCAGACCTCCCATGGGAGAAATCCTATGGGAGGTTTTTGTAACGAGGTGAGGTGTATAATGAAAAAAGAAAACAATTCTGCACATAACCATAACAGAGGAAGCTTTTCCGGAAGGATTGGCTATGTGCTGGCAGTTGCAGGTTCTGCAGTAGGACTGGGAAATATCTGGAGATTTCCATATCTTGCAGCGAAATATGGAGGCGGAATTTTCCTGCTGATCTATATTCTTCTGACAGCGTCATTTGGTTATGTACTGATCATGTCAGAAACAGCCCTTGGACGAATGACCAGAAAGAGTCCGGTAGGTGCATTTGAGCATTTTGGAAAAACGAAATCATTCAAAATCGGCGGATGGTTAAATGCAGTGATTCCAATGCTGATTGTTCCTTATTACAGTACGATTGGCGGATGGGTAATTAAGTATCTTGTGGAATATTTCAAAGGAAATGTCCAGGCAGTAGCGGAAGACGGATATTTTGGAAACTTTATTTCCGATTCCTGGCAGGTGGAACTCTGGTTTCTGGTATTTGCGGCGCTTGTATTCATCATCATTCTCGGTGGTGTACAGAACGGTGTAGAGAGAATGTCAAAGATCATGATGCCGGTTCTGGTAGTTCTGGCAGTCGTAGTTACAATCTATTCTGTCACACGTCCGGGCGCTGTTGAAGGTGTGAAATATTTCCTGATCCCGAATGTGAAAAATTTCTCCTGGATGACAGTAGTAGCAGCGATGGGACAGATGTTTTATTCTTTGTCCATTGCAATGGGAATCCTGTATACTTACGGTTCCTATGTCCGTAAAGATATGGATATCGAGAGATCTACCACACAGGTTGAGGTTTTCGATACAGGTATCGCAATCCTTGCAGGTCTGATGATCATCCCGGCGGTATTTTCATTCTCCGGTGGAAATCCTGAAACACTTCAGGCAGGACCATCTCTGATGTTTATCACATTGCCAAAAGTATTTGCAAGTATGGGATTTGGTACTGCAACAGGAATCGTATTCTTCATACTTGTATTACTTGCAGCCCTGACAAGTGCAGTTTCCCTGATGGAAACCAGTGTTTCCACATTCATGGATGAACTTCACTGGAGCCGTAAGAAATGCTGCGGTCTGATGGTCGTGATCATGATTGTACTTGGAACCGCATCTTCCATGGGATATGGACTTCTGGATTTCATTCGTATCTTTGGAATGAACTTCCTTGACTTCTTCGATTTTATAACAAACTCAGTAATGATGCCGCTGGCAGCACTTGCAACCTGTGTTCTGATTCTTCGTGTTGTTGGTATTGATGGAATGGTAAAAGAAATTGAACAGTCTTCTCCATTCCGCAGAAAGAAACTGTACAGAGTATTTATCAAATACTTTGCACCGATTTGTCTGATCATTATTTTGCTGAGTTCTATTGCAAACGTTTTGGGAATTATCAGTATGTAAAAAATATATGACTCTTTTTACAAAGAATGCAGCATGGATCAACTGCAAGACAAGAGAAGAAGCAACTGCACAGTTCATCAGGAAGAATGGCTGGTAGGCAAACATGGCAGGAAATCTGCCAATGAATGTGTGAAATGTGGTAAGTGCGAAGAAGTATGTCCGCAGCACATTAAGATCAGAGATGAGCTGGAGAAAATTGCAGCAGAACTTTTGGGGTAAATTGCTATAGATAAGAGTAGAAAAGAGGAGTGAAACATGAAATTCGATAAAGAGAAAATGCGCTTATACGCAATAACGGATCGTCACTGGCTTAATGGGCGGAGCCTTAAGGAAGTGGTAAAGGAGAGTCTGGATGGAGGCGTAACCTTTCTGCAGCTCAGAGATAAAAATTCAGATGATGAAACTTTCCTGCAGGAAGCAGCTGAACTTCAGGAATTATGCAGAGATTATAAGGTACCTCTGATCATAAATGACAATGTGGAAATTGCTTTGAAGATGAATGCAGATGGTGTTCATGTAGGGCAGAGTGATATGGAAGCAGGTGCTGTGCGTGAGAAACTTGGACCGGATAAAATCCTGGGAGTTTCGGCACGAACGGTAGAGCAGGCATTGCTTGCACAGGAGCGTGGTGCAGATTATCTGGGGGTGGGGGCAGTATTTGCAACCGGTTCAAAAGCAGATGCGGCAGAACTTCCCCATGAAACACTGAAGGCAATCTGTGAAGCGGTATCTATCCCTGTGGTGGCAATCGGGGGGATCACAGCAGAAAATATATCTCAGTTAAAGGGAACAGGGATTTGCGGTGTGGCAGTGATCAGTGCCATTTATGCTCAGAATAACATTAAAGAAGCAGCAGAAGAACTGAAAGAGGCAGTAGATAAGATTGTATTATAGCAGAAATGAGAGGAAGACAATTATGAGAACTGCACTGACGATCGCAGGAAGTGATTCCAGCGGAGGCGCCGGAATCCAGGCAGATATTAAGACAATGATCACAAATGGTGTATATGCAATGAGTGCCATTACCGCATTAACTGCACAGAATACAACCGGTGTACAGGCAATATTAAATGTAACACCGGAATTTCTGGGGCAGGAACTGGATTCTGTTTTTCAGGATATTTATCCGGATGCGGTAAAAATCGGAATGGTATCAGATAAAGATCTGATTCATGTAATAGCAGAGAAACTGAAACAATATAAAGCGGAAAACATTGTTGTGGATCCTGTTATGGTTGCAACAAGCGGTGCCAAGCTGATCAGTGATGATGCAGTGGAGATATTGAAGCAGGAACTGTTTCCACTGGCTGATGTGCTTACTCCGAATATTCCGGAGGCAGAGGTTCTGGTTGAAATGTCAGTGACCAATGCAGAGGAAATGATAGAGGCTGCCGGAAAGATTTCTGAGACATATCATTGTGCAGTACTTTGCAAAGGCGGACACAGCATTAATGATGCAAATGATCTGCTTTACTATGATGGAAAATATTGCTGGTTTGAGGGAAAGCGTATCGATAATCCAAACACACATGGAACAGGCTGTACGTTGAGCAGTGCCATTACTTCCAATCTTGCAAAGGGATATGACCTGCAGACTGCTGTAAAACGTTCCAAACAGTATATTTCAGGAGCACTGGCGGCAATGCTTGACCTGGGAAAGGGAAGTGGCCCTATGGATCATGGATTTGCAATCCGAAATGAATATGTGAAAGAAAGTGAAAAGTGAGAATAGCTATGGAAGACAACAAAAAGAAAGGCCTCGGAATGGTTCTGGAAGGTGGAGGTATGCGGGGACTGTATACAGCCGGAGTTCTGGATGAGCTGATGGAGCAGGGGATTTATGCAGATTCTACAGTTGGCGTTTCCGCCGGTGCAATTTTTGGATGTAATTATAAGTCCCGCCAGATTGGACGAACCCTTCGTTATAATACCAGATTCTGCAAGGATAAACGATATATGGGATTGAAAAGCTGGATCACTACCGGCGATCTTTACAGCAAAGATTTTGCATATGGGGAGGTGCCCTGGAAGCTGGATGTTTTTGACACAGAGACATTTGCCAGATCACCCATGAAGTTTACGGTTGTATGTACAGATATTGAAACAGGAAAACCCTGCTATCAGGAATGCAGAATGGGAGACAGGCTGGATGTGGAATGGATGCGCGCATCAGCTTCCCTGCCACTGGCCGCCAGACCGGTAAAGCTGAATGGAAGAATGTATCTGGACGGTGGTATCTCAGATCCGATTCCTGTAAACTGGATGCTTTCACAGGGGTATGAGAAAAATGTGGTAGTATGTACCCGTCATCCGGGATACAGAAAAGAACATAATAAGCTGATGCCGCTGATCCGGCTGAAGTTCAGGGAGTATCCGGAGCTTGTAAAGCTTCTGGATGAACGTCATATTCAGTATAATCGTATGCTGGATAAAATCGCATATCTGGAAAAAGAGGGCAGGATCCATGTTATCCGCCCGGACAGAGACATCAGTGCAAAACCGGTTGAGCGTGATCCCGCCCATTTAAAGGAGATTTATGAGGTGGGACGGAGAGTGATGAAAGCTGATATGGAGAAACTGAAGGCGTATTTGGCAGAGTAATGTTTAGTCTATCAGCAGGTAGCGAATCCGGTGATAGATTTCCATCTGATTGCAATTGACTTTGGGTGAGGAATTATGAACAGCAGCAAGTTATCAGTAAAGCTGTCAGATACAACGAAGTCAGTAAAAACAGACAGGAATAAAAATTGTATAAAACTGGTACATAAACCAATTAAAACAGTACTGATTTATCAGTTGCTGTTTTTTTTTCGCAAAATAATACTTTTGTTCTATTGCTGTAAACAGCAAATATATCAATGTGTTTTCCTAATCTAAATGCTATAATCCGAAAAAAGTCCCATAGAGAAAATGCTATTAAAGGCTATATAATAAAACCATCAAAAACAAGCGCGCTGATAAAAAACAGGAGGAAATTTTATGAAGAGAAGAGGAATGGCTTTAGGTCTGGCGGCATTAATGACCTGTACTGCTTTATTTACCACAACTGCGAATGCAAAAAACAAGGGCAGTGACGAGAAAGAAACTATAAAATTCACTTACTGGGGAAGTGGAGACGAAAAAAAGGCTATTGAGGAATCTGTAGATAAATTCATGGAAGCAAACCCCAATATTGAAGTGGATCTGATGCATATTCCATCTGAGGATTTCCTGACAAAATTGAATGCTATGATTGCAGCCGGCGAAGCACCGGATGTAAGTTATTCAGCTTCATGGAAATGTCAGATGGGTGAGGATGGCCTGATTTATAACTTCTATGATCTTCTGGATGATATGGGACTTAGTAAAGATGATTATCTGTCTACCTGTTGGTGGAACTGGAGTCCTACAGAATCAGCAGGACCTGTTCAGGCCAATGTTACAACAAACCTGATGTATAATGTAGACTGCTTCGAAGAGGCAGGGGTAGATCTGCCGCCGACTAAGGTAGAGGAAGCCTGGTCATGGGATGAATTTGTAGAGATGGCACAAAAACTGACGCTGGATACAGAAGGAAGAAATGCAGCTGATCCGGATTTTGATGCAAATAATATTAAACAGTACGGTGTAATGTTTGGAACAGACTGGAATGTATATATGCCGTTTATTCTATCAGCAGGCGGCGGTTACTTAAATGAGAGTATGGACGGACTTGGATTAAATGATGAGAAGTCAGCTCAGATTTTACAGAATTTTGCAGATCTGATCAATGTGTACCATGTATCTCCTACAGCAGTACAGAAGAATGCAATGCCAAGCGCAGCAACAGCACTGGCTGCAAAACAGACAGCAATGTACATTGACGGAAGCTGGAACCATCTGGATCTTATGAATTCAGGATGCAACTGGGGCGTAGGTGTTCTCCCAATTGATGAAAACTATACTACTTTCTTTGATGGTGGTTCTTTGATTATATTCAAGAGTACAAAGCATCTGGAGGCTTCCGAAAAACTTTATCTGTGGCTTACAAATCCAGAAAGTTCAGAAAGAATCACAGAATTATACAGAACTTTATGGATGCCTGTACAGACAGAATATTATACTGATCCGGATAAGATTGATTTCTGGGCATCTGAAGAATTGCCTGCAAGACCAGAGGGCTTTCAGGACGCTATTGTAAAGGCAACTTATGATCATGCAGTAGTGGCAACCGAAATTAACGTAAAGAATTTTAATGAGATTAATACATTAGTGGGCTCTGCACTGGAACAGGTGTGGTCTGGAAAGAAAACGGCAGAAGAAGCAATGACAGAAGTAAAAAGCCAGACGGATTCTTTGGTAGAAGGAACCTATTCAGGAGAACGTTCTTAAAGTATTCAAGTGAAAGGCTGCTTTTGGCAGCCTTTCCTGATTGAAATAGCTATAATGCCAGAAAGGAATAAATATGCAGACGAAAATAAAGTATAAAATGACAAATCGCGAGAAAAGAGAAAATCGTTGGGGAATTTTATTCAGTCTTCCCTGTATTCTGGGATTTTTGATTTTTGCATTGCTTCCGATGGCAGTCAGTCTGGGATTGAGTTTTACAAATTTTAATTTTACAACAGGCGGACAGTTTATAGGAATCAGCAACTATAAAAATCTGTTCAGTGGAAGTGATCCGTATTTTTATAAATCATTACTTGTAACAGTAATTTATGTTGCGCTTTCTGTACCGACAGCTATCATATTTTCTTTTTTTATAGCAATGCTGTTAAATACAAATGTAAAAGGAAAAGGATTTTTCAGAACAATCTTTTATCTTCCGACTGTAGTTCCGATCGTAGCAATGGCAGCGATTTGGATGTGGATTTTCAATCCGGACATGGGATTGGCAAACAATATTTTAAAGGCAATGCATTTACCTGTAAGTACATGGCTTTCAGGTGAAAGTTCAGTTATTCCCACACTGGTTTTTATTAATCTGTGGACTACCGGATCAACAATGGTAATTTTCCTTGCCGGAATGCAGGATGTACCAAGACAGCTTCTGGAAGCAGTTGAGATTGATGGAGGCGGATTCTGGGCAAAGCTGCTTCATGTTACGATTCCTATGATGACTCCTACAATTTTTTATAATGTGGTAATGGGAATCATCAATGGATTCCAGATATTTACCCAGTCTTATGTTATGACACAGGGTGGACCAAACAATTCCAGTTTGTTCTATGTATACTATCTGTACAGAGAAGCATTTGAGTTTGGAAGAATGGGAAATGCCTGTGCAGTTGCCTGGGTATTGTTCCTGATCATTATGGTACTGACTGCAGTCATATTTAAGTTTTCCAACCGTTGGGTTTATTATGGAGGAGAATGAATATGAAGAATACAAAGAAAATTATTTCAAAAATTCTAATATACTTTGCGCTGATTTTAGGTGTTTTGTTTTGTCTGGTTCCTTTGTACTGGATGATCAGAAGTTCACTGATGAACACAGTGGAAGTGTTTATGATGCCGCCTCGCTGGATTCCTTCTAAATTTATGTGGGAAAACTATCAGGAAGTTTTTGATACACTTCCCTTTGGAAAATATTTCCTGAATTCATTTATTGTAACCGGAGGATGTGTAGTGGGAACAATGCTTACCAGTTCCATCTGTGCATATGGATTGGCAAGAATTAAATGGAGAGGCAGAAATGTGGTATTTGCCTGCATCATCAGCAGTATGATGCTTCCAGTTGCGGTTACTTTGATTCCTACATTTCTGATGTGGAGAACTATTGGAATAACAGACAGCTTTATTCCACTGATTGTTCCGGCATGGTTTGGAGGCGGTGCATTTTACATATTCCTGCTTCGTCAGTTTTATCTGGGAATCCCGAAGGATTTTGATGAGGCAGCATATCTGGACGGTGCTTCCCATATTCAGATTTTTACAAAAATTATCCTGCCAATTACAAAACCGGCCCTGGCTGTTGTAGGTATGTTTGCGTTTTTAAATTCCTGGAATGATTTCCTGAGTCCGCTTGTATATTTAAATTCTGAGAAAAAATATACAGTTGCACTGGGACTTCAGTTGTTTACTGGTTCTTACAGAGGTGAATGGAATTTAATGATGGCAGCAGCCTGCCTGGTGCTTGCACCTGTTGTGGTTGTATTTGCCATTGGTCAGAAGTATCTTGTTGAGGGTGTAACAATGTCTGGTGTGAAAGGCTAAGAATAGGAGGAAAAACAATGCATTTAAGAGGAAATGTGATTTATAATACATGGGAAAATTTCTGGAAAAAGGCATATAAGTCTTCTTATTTCAGAGCACAGTATGATGAAACTTCGGAGCGCACAGACTGGTCATTAAGTGAGAGACAGCTATTTACACAGTCAAATGGAAGAACACTTTTGGGCCAGGATACCATGGGCAGACTGCACTTTTTGTGCACTCCTCATGATAAAATTTATGCAGTACCATCCGGAGGAACAGATCTGGGAGGACAGTTTAAAGGATACATAGGTCAGTATTATCAGAATGATACAGCATTACTTCTTGGAAAAATGAAATATGATCTGGAGCTGGACAATGGTCTGATGATCTCAGGTGCAAATAAGCAGTCATGGACAACTTATTATGATGATTTTCTTCCGGTTACTGCTACAGAGCATCCGGAACTGGAAACCAGAATATTCTCTTTTGCGCCGATTCTGGAGAAAGAAGCAGTTCCGGCATCATCAATCCATCCGGTTCCTGGACCTGCAGGAGCATTCTACTGTATAGAAGTAAAAAATATTTCCGGATGCAAAATGAAAGGAAAACTTCGTCTGTCATTTGACCAGAAGTTTGTAAATCAGTTTGAGCATTATGGGAAATATTTCGATGATTATACAGTAACACCATATAAATCAGAATGGGATCAGAAATTGCTGGTATTATGGCACCCGGAAGCCTGTGCAGCAATTCAGCTTCTGGATTCCGTATGTGAAGGCCAGGGAGATAATCCTAGAATTTATGTACCATTTGAATTAAAAGCAAATGAAAGCAGAACATTTACAACAGTAATTGCTCTTACTCCAAAGAGAGAAGAGATTTATTCTGCCCTTGGAACACTGTATCAACATACACCGCTGGAATGGTTGAATGTTACTGATGATTTCTGGAAAGAAAGATTTGGAAAAATCACTACAGATATTCGGGAAAACCAGGAGGCTGGTGAGAAATACCGTGATATGCAGGTACGGTTTATTCTTGATAATTTTAACTGCCTTTCTTTCAGAGAAGATGGAAGTTTTCTGACCAACTGGCAGGGGGCACCGTCCCATAGTCTTTCGAGGCTCTGGGGAATTGATATTACTCCTGATGTGGTAAGTGTTATGTATGCAGTACCTGAGGTAGGAAAAAGTGCAATGTTTTATCTGGCAGAAAGAAACCGGCCACGTTATAGCCTGTATTCGGATCATAGTATGTTTTACTATATTTCTCTGCTTGTAATAGCAGGAAAATATCTGGAGCTGACAGGAGATGAGAAATTCTTCAGAGATCATCCGGAACTGGTTGCTGCTATTGATGAGATCTACGATGGAATGATGAAGCATAAACATAAAGAAAAAGCACTGATTTCTAGCAGATACGCCAGCGATCTTATTGTATTCCGCAAGTATGATTACGGTGCAAATGTACAGTGTTATTATGCGTTGAAATCTTACAGAAGAATTCTGAAACTTCTGGAACGGGATGCGACAGATGTGGACAGATTTATGGAACAGATGAAAGCAGACATGAAAGAACTGATGGAAGGTAGCGGACCATTCGGCAGACAGATTACAGGCGGAAACAACTTAGGTGAGAATGAGGAACGCTTCTATATCCAGGATGATCTGAATTATTATGGCGGTGAGGATACTGCTACAGTTATGGCACCTTTGTATGGGCTATATGAGTTCGATTATGAGCCATATGTAAATCTTCATAGATATGCACGTTCTATGTATATCACAAACTATGATCCGGAATTCCAGACAATGCGTGAATTACATTTTGGCATGAATCCATCTGCAACAGGCTGTACTTTAAAACTTGGCGGAAGTCTTACCAGACAGGAAATGCTTGATAACCTGAATCTCCTTTACGAACGTCTGGATGAAACAGGCTCACTTTTCTGGTGGCCAAGAGCAACAAATAAGAAAAGATGCCTGACTAGATGCAGCCAGGGACAGGGGGCATGGATTCAGCAGAGTATTGAGCAGTGGTTTGGTCTCAGGATGGATGGAACACAGAAAACGCTGGTCATCAAGCCACAGGGATTGCTTTCCGGTTATAAACTTCAGAAAACACATCTTGGAGCTTATGTTTTTGATATTGAATATAGAGAAGAAAAAGGAAAAACTGTTATTAATATTAAAAACTATAATGAGGAAGCAATAAAGGTTATTTTTGAAGTACGTAAGTACGGTGCAGGTGCACAGGGAGAATGTAGAAAAGTAGAGGAATTAGTATTGGCAGGAGCTCTTGTTGAGAAAGAGTTTGTTACAGAGACAATGGCTGTGCAGGAAACGGATATTGCAGGAGCTGAGTGCAGCACAATGACAGAGGATGGAATTTTGTTTAGTCCATATGGAATTATCATGCCTAAACTTTATAATTCAGACTGTGGAATCTTTTTATTCCGTTATCTGATCAGCCAGTCAACAGACACAGAATGGAAAAATGCAGAAGTGAAGATAGAAGTTCCTGATGGATGGAAAGTACAGTATAAACAATTCTATCACTGGGATTATCAACCTGTATTTTCAGACAATAAGGCAGTATGCATGGTGGGAGAAGTACCACAGAATACCCATAAGGTAGCTGGTTTTTACATCAGTTTGCCAGATGAACTGGCAGGAGGCGAGAAGAGCGTGATGCTGTCAGAGCATCCTTTCCCTCAGGATACACAGCATAAAATGAAACAGGTAACCCTGTATGTGGAGGGACAGAAAACACAGGCAGCAGGAGTGATCAGTGCAAGTCTTGAGACGGATGGAAAACAGTGTAAGGTTTCAGAAATACCGGTACTGATTCTTTCCAAGGAAGACTATGCCGATGCATTGGATAAGATGTATCACGGAACAAAAAAATAGAATTTGTAAAGACAGGTGTGCAATTGTTCATGCACACCTGTTGTGCTATAATCAAAACGTATATATCAGACAGAACAGGAGATAAAATGTACAATATATTAGTAGTAGATGATGAGCGAATTCACAGAGAAGGACTTATTATGCTTCTTGAAAAAATATGCCCGGACGATATGCTGTGGGAAGCATCAAATGGTCAGGAGGCAATGGAGATCATGAATAATATTTCCTGTGAGATTGTGATCAGCGATATACGTATGGCAGAAATGGACGGCTTACAGCTGCAAAAAAAAGTAAAAACAGATTATCCAGAAACTGCATTTGTGATTGTAAGCGGATATGCAGATTTTTCCTATGCAAGAGAGGCGTTACAGTTTCATGCAAGTGATTATCTGCTAAAGCCTGTAGATGCAGAAGAGTTAAAGCGTGCCATTAAGAAAATAAAGAAATCAAAAAATCAGGATCAGGTTCAAAAACAAAAAGTAGATCAGATGGAACGACGATTGAAGGAATCTGCATATGGATATATGGAGTGGCTTCTGAATCAGTATATCCACCATACACGACGTAAGGTATGGGAGCCCTTAAGTGAGATGTTTCCTCTGAGACAGGAAGGCTATCTGATGTTGATCCGGATCAATAAGCAGCATCTGATTCTTAATGAAGAGATGAAACGGGAGATAGGGTATTTTATAAAAAAACATCTGATAGATACATCGTCAATTACATTTCAGGTCAACGGAACAGAAAATCTGCTGGCTGTGTTGGCCTTGTCAGGATCAAGAATTGAACAGGAACAGATCACTCAGATAGAGGAGTTTATTCAAAATATCCTGGTACTTGAGAAAAACAGAATTTATTTTGCAGTCAGCTCTCTGTATTCGGATATGGAAAGCTGCGGAAACAAGGCATATGAAGAGGCTATGGCCGCGATGAAGTATTCTTTTTATGAAGAAGAAAGATATTTGCAGGCAGAGAAATATCTGTCTGATGAAAAGCAGGAGGATTCTGTAGGCAGTGAAGCAATTCTGAATTCTATAAAAGAAGGAAATCTGGAAAAAAGCGAAGCAATTTTTGAAAAAATAACAGAGGTTCTGTCAGAGCATAAAAGTGTTCAGCCGGATATTTTTAAAAGAAAAATCGTATTCTTTTTTTTCAGAATCTTACGTTATATGGAGCCCTATCTGAAAGCTGAACACTTGTCAGAATTAAATGCATTGGATAATCGTCTGATCGAAAGTCAGTGGTATTCTGAATTGAAAAAAAGGTCAGCGGAATTAATAAAAAATATAATCGCTTTCCGGGAAATAGCAGATTCACAGGAGACAGATCCTTTGGATGAAAGCAGGCGGTATATAGAGGAACATTACCAGGACGAGATCAGCCTGGAGCAGATTGCTGCATTGTATCATTTTAATGCTTCGTATTTCAGTACTTTATTTAAGCAGAGATTCGGAATTTCCTTTTCTGAATACCTGTCAGATATTCGTATGGAGAAAGCAGAGAATCTTTTGAAAACATCTTCTGATAAGGTAAGGAAGATTGCATTGGAAGTAGGGTATAAGGATCCCAATTATTTTAACAGGGCATTTAAGAAACGTCATAATATGACACCTGAAGAATTTCGCAAAAGAGTTGGGTGATGATGGAAAAATTAAAATATACAAAATTTAAAACTCTGCTGATTAGTTCATTTATTTGTATTTCCATTATTCCTGTTGTGCTTTTGGGTTTATTTATCTTCCATTTGTCAAAACAGGAACTGATCAGGCAGTCAGAAAAACAAATGTGGCAAAATGCTGAGAATGTCAGTGATATTCTGGATGAAAAGTTGGATTATATTGAGGAATTTTCATTAAAAATAAATGTAGATGCGAGAATTTATAAAATATTTCAGAATCTGGATACGTCTGACAGTATGCAGCTTGAAAGTGCCAGTCAGGAAATTTCAAAAATTTTGTTGGACTATCTGCCGTGGAATAACACGGTTTATTCTACGCATATTGTGACTCCGTATTATCAGTTTGGCGAAAAGGAAAAGAACTATTATCCAAATTATAGCTTTATGGGTTCTAAAATACAGAAAGCAGCAGATGAGGCAAATGGAAAACTTGTGTGGATTCCGGCATATAATTATATGGACATGTTTTCAATTGAAGATATGCCGAGAGATTTTCTGGAATATGAGCATGTATTTACGGCTGTCAGAAAGCTGCAGTTAAGCAGGGTAGAATCAGGACATATTGAACATCTGGAAAATAAGACTGATCAAATGTATCTGGTGGTTAATTTTACAGAGGATAATCTGAATAATATGCTGAAAAAGTATACAAAGGCAAATTCTCAGATTCTTTATTATATCATGAGTGAAGATGGCAGTGTTGTTGGTCCTTACGGTGAGAATGAATCAAAGCTGTTTCGAAATGTAACTGCAGCTGATATGGGAATTACGGAGAATAAAGGAACTGTAAAATACTACGGTGCAAATAATCAGGAATATATCGTAACCTATTCCAAAAGTATGGTGACGGGATGGTATACACTTGCCATGATTCCAGTTAATGTTTTCAGCAAGAATATTGCTACAGATCTTACCAGGGCAATATTGATTCTGGTAACTATAGAAATTATTTTATCTGTTATTACGGCTGTTCTTATTTCCAGAAAGATTGGGAAAAAAGTTTATAAACCGCTGCACATGATAGAGAAAACAGGAGAGGGTAATTTTACTGCAAGAATTGTATATGACAACAGGGATGAGTTTGCGTTTTTTTATAAAAAACTGAATGAAATGAATCAGAACCTGCAGATGTTGGTTCATGAGAAATATGAGATGATGATCCAGAAACGAGACACGGAGATCATGTCGTTAAATATACAGATGAATCCCCATTTTCTCTATAATTCGCTGAATATCATTAACTGGGTATGCCTTAAAGGAGAACAGGAAAATGCCAGCAAAATGCTTTTGGATCTGTCGAGAATGCTTCAGTATACCAGCCAGAATGGTGATGTTCTGGTTCCGCTGTGGGAGGATCTGGACTGGCTTAAACGGTATATTGGAATTATGCAGAAAAGATATCAGGATCAATTTGAAGTGAGTATGGATATACCGGAGTATTTAAGAAGTCTGGAAGTTCCAAAGTTATTTCTGCAGCCGTTTGTAGAGAATGCCATTGTGCATGGATTTAAAAATTATCAGGATTCCGGGAAGATCTGGATTTCAGCAGAGGAAGAAGAAAATGATATTCTTTTTTATGTAGAGGATAATGGATGTGGAATCTGTGAGGAAGATTTGAAAGAGGTTCTGAATAAAGAGCGAAAGAGTATAGGCGTCAGAAATACAAATAAAAGGATTCGTATGATTTATGGAGAGAAATATGGGGTTACCATAAGCTCACAGCTGGAAGAAGGCACAGTTGTAACCATAAGACTTCCACTAAAAGTTAATTCGAAAAAACAGAGTTAGATTAAGGTTATATGGATATTCAATTTTATGAGAAGGCGATTGTGAAAGATTGCCGGAAATAAGGTTGAATATCCATTTTTGATTATAAGCAAATAAATATCATGTATAACAGTATAAAACAGTTGACAACAGTTATGCACTGTTATATACTGTTTGCAGATGGAGGAGAAACATATGCATATAATAATCAATAATTCATCCATGGTACCTATTTATGAACAGATCATAGACCAGATTAAGTCTGCGATTATCAGAGGAGAGTTACAGCCGGACACTGTATTACCTTCAGTACGCAGTTTGTCAAAGGAACTGAAGATCAGTGCCCTGACTGTGAAGAAAGCCTACGACAATCTGGAAGAAGAGGGATTTACCGTCACTGTTCATGGAAAAGGAACCTACGTTGCAGCCACAAATAAAAACCTGATGAGGGAAGAACAGCTCAAAGAAGTAGAACATGATCTGGAGCAGGCAATCATGAAGGGCAGAAGATGTGGACTGAACGATGAGGAAATCAGAAATCTTTTTGAAATGATCATGGAGGACTAAGACATGTTGAAAATCAGTCATTTGCAGAAACATTACAGAGGTTTTTCGCTGGAATGTTCTATGGAAGTACAGCCTGGGATGATTACAGGACTTATTGGAAGAAATGGTTCCGGGAAATCCACCACATTTAAAGCTTTGCTTGGCCTGATCCATCCGGATGGCGGAGAGATAGAGGTCTTTGGGAAAAAGGCAGAAGAGCTTAAGCCGGAGGATAAGCGGAAACTGGGAGTTGTTTTTGCAGATTCAGGCTTCAGTATGTATCTGACAGCAGCGGGCGTGGCAAATATCATGAAAAGCATATATCCAGATTTTGACAGAGAGAAATTCCTGCAGCAGTGCAGAAGATTCAATCTGCCCACAGACAAGAAAATCAAAGAATTTTCCACTGGTATGAAAGCAAAGTTTAAAGTACTGGCAGCATTAAGCCATAAGGCAGAACTGCTGATTCTGGATGAGCCCACAGTTGGTCTGGATGTGATTGCCAGGGATGAGGTGCTGAACATGCTGAGAGAATATATGGAAGAAAATGAAAGCAGTTCTATTCTGATCAGTTCCCATATTTCATCAGATCTGGAGAGTCTTTGTGACGATTTTTATATGATCCATGCCGGAAAAATTATCCTTCATGAGGATACAGATGTACTGCTGTCAGATTATGCAGTTCTTAAAGTTGCAGAAGAAGAGTACGAAAAACTGGATCAGCAATACCTTATTAAGATCCGGAAAGAAGCTTATGGATACAGGTGTCTGACAAACCAGAAACAATTTTATATGGAAAATTATCCAGATGTTGTAATTGAGAATGGAAAGATTGATGATCTGGTAGTGATGATGGAGGAACAGGTATGAAGGGATTATTTGTAAAGGATATAGAACTGATGAAACAGCAGAAACAGTATTTTATCCTGGTTATTGTAATGGGAGTCATCCTGAATCTGGCAGGAAGTGGGAGCGTCAGTTTTGCTATAGGATATTTTACGTTTGTCACAGCAATTTTTGCCATTACGACTATAAGTTATGATGAGTTTGATAATGGTCTTGCATTTCTTATGACCTTGCCGGTTACCAGAAAACAGTATGTGGCGGAGAAATATCTGCTGGGAGCAGGGCTTACGGCTGCAGCGTGGGGAATTGAAGCAATAACGGGAGTGATCTGTAAAGGTGTGGCAGAGCTTCAGGGGTGCCTGAGTGAGAAAATTATTGGCACTCTGATATACATTCCACTGGCGCTTCTTATGTTGTCAGTATCGCTCCCGCTTGTAATACATTTTGGAGCAGAAAAAGGACGTTATATTGCAATGGTCATGTGGGCTATTATAATTGCCGTAGTTTATGCTCTGATAAAAACAATGGGACTTTCAGCAGACGCAGTCGATGCATGGCTGAATGGACTGAACCGGGGAATGGTATTGGCTGGAGTTGTATTGTTTACAGTAATTGTATATATGGGGTCTTTTGGGATTGGTGTCCGGCTTATGGAGAAGAAAGAATTCTGATGTGTCTCGAATATGGTTGTAATTATAAAAGCAGTGTGCTAGAATTGTATCAGCGTAATTGAATAAGCTGTTAAGTGAACATTATCATATGCAGATTTTGTGTATGGTAATGTGAGAGGGAATCAGGTGAAATGCCTGAACGGTTGCGGCCACTGTATACAGAAAAAAAGCGGGATTGTAATATGTCATTGCATAAATATGTGAGAAGGCGGAATCCGGCTGCCAGAGAGTATCTGGAAATATTTCTGATACAACATTCATGAACTGCTGAAGCATGGATGTTGTATCAGTTTTTATTTTGTGGAAACTTTCTGTGAACTGTGAGTCAGGAAACCTGCCTGACAGCGTAAAGAAGGAGCTTCCGTAAAAAGTATCCGTTATTCTTATCACTTCTATTTTACTTTTTCTGAAGTCCCATCTTTTCGGTTACACGAACAGATAAATAACATATACGAAAAGAGAGGAAGTCAAATGAAAAACAGGTATTTATCCACAAGAATCATGGCAATTATGATGGCAGCAGCTATGGCAGTTTCCGCAGCTCCGGCAGCTTTTGCAGCAGAGAGAGCAGACTCTGAGACAATCAAAGAGGACAATCAGCCGGCAGCAGATGCAGACTCTGATACACAGGAAGATGCAGACGCACAGGATTCAGCAGATGCAGATAAGACAGCAGACGCAGAAGGTACAAAGACAGAATATCCTCTGACCATCACAACCTATGATTATGATGGAAATGAAATCGAAACAACCTATGAAAAGGCACCGGAGAAAGTTCTTGCTGTATATCAGGGAAGCATTGAAACCATGCTTGCACTTGGCCTGGAAGACCGTCTGGTAGCTACTGCAGGTCTTGACAATGAAGTTCCGGATGAACTTAAAGATGCATTTTCAAAAACAAATTATCTTGATGAATTTACCCCATCCCTTGAGACTGTAACGATGTTGGAGCCAGACATGATCTTATCCTGGAGCTCCCTGTTTTCTGATAAAAATCTCGGAAATGTAACAGACTGGATCGACAAAGGCTGCAACACTTATTACAACACAAACACACGCCCTGACGGAGACAGAACTCTGGAAAATGAATTTACAGACATCTTAAATCTTGGAAAGATTTTTGATGTACAGGACAAAGCACAGGCAATCGTAGATGATGCACAGGCAGTGATCGATAAAACTCTTACAGCAACAGCAGATGTAGAAGAGAAACCAAGCGTAATGGTTCTGGAACCTCTTGGAGAAGATATCACAAACTATGGTGCAAAGAGCCTTGGTGGAGATATGGTAACACAACTGGGTGCGACTCTGGCAAACCCGGATGCTTCTACAGCAGGAAAAGAAGATATCATTGCAGCAAACCCTGATGTGATTTTTGTTGTATACATGCCATATGCAGGTGATGATCCGGAAACTGTAAAAGAAAGCCAGCTTGCCGTTATCAAGGATGACGAAGCACTTCAGAGCCTTGACGCTGTAAAGAACGGTCGTGTTTATCCGATCATGCTCAGTGAAATGTACGCAAGTGCAACACGTACACAGGATGGTATTGAAACTTTCGCAAAAGGATTATATCCGGATGTGAATCTTGACTGATTGAGGACATAACAGTGAAAGAACAGGTTTCACAGACAAAAAAAGGCAGTGTGCTCAGGACATCCATGTATGTGGCAGTTCTTATCGGGCTTGCGGCATTTTTGATTTTTTCCATTCTGGCAGCGATCACTTTTGGAAATGCAGATCTGTCACTGAAAGATGTATACAGTGTCATTGCGTATAAATTGTTTCATATCAAAAGCCTGTCCGCCTATGCAGAAGGCGCAGTTCACGATGTTGTGTGGCTCATTCGACTGCCCAGAGTCCTGCTGGCTCTGGCAGTTGGAATGGCTCTTTCCGTCTGTGGCGTAGTTATGCAGGCGATTGTCCAGAACCCACTGGCAGATCCGTATGTACTTGGTATTTCCTCCGGTGCATCCTTTGGTGCAACACTGGCGATCATGCTTGGAGTTGGTGGATTTCTCGGTGGAAACTCAGTTGGTGTTACTGCATTTATTGGTGCAATGGTCACTTCTTTTGCAGTCATTGCTATTGCAAACATGGGCGGAAAAGCTACTTCTGCCAAACTGATCCTTGCCGGAATGGCTGTCAGTGCGGTATGTTCTGCTTTTTCCAATTTTGTTATCTATATCACCAACGACAAAAATGCAGCAACAGAAGTAATGAAGTGGACGATGGGAAGCCTTGCAGGCGCAAGCTGGAGCAGAGCAGGTGTGATGTTTCCGGTTACATTGATCTGTGTGATTATTTTCTGGACGCAATATCGTAATCTGAATCTGATGCTGTTAGGAGATGATGTATCGATCACACTGGGAACTGATTTGCACAGGCTGAGAACTTTTTATCTGATCGTTGCTTCTGTAATGATTGGATTTGCAGTATATTGTGCGGGTGTGATCGGCTTTGTAGGACTTGTGATCCCTCATGTGATCAGAATCCTGTTTGGAACAGACCACAGAAGATTACTGCCATTAAGTGCACTGCTTGGTGCATCATTCCTGATCTGGTGTGATGTGGCATGTCGTGTGATCCTGAAGAATTCTGAGATGCCGATCGGTGTGCTGGTATCCATTATCGGTGCTCCATGCTTTATTTATCTGCTTGTGCGGAAATCCTATGGATTTGGAGGTAGTAAGTAATGAAGATCACTACAGAAGATATTCAGGTCGGATTTCACGCCAGACAGATACTGAAGGGAATTTCCATAGAGTCAAAGGATAAGGAACTGGTAGGGATCATCGGACCAAACGGAAGCGGAAAATCTACATTATTAAAATGCATCTACCGTATCCTGAAGCCAGATGCAGGTGCCGTTTATCTGGACGGCGAAGAACTCCATTCCATGAGCGTAAAAAGCTCCGCCAGAAAAATGGCAGTTGTGGCACAGCACAATTACTACAACTTTGATTTTACCGTACGGGAAGTCGTGTTGATGGGACGTGCACCTCATAAGAAAGCATTGGAACGGGATAATGCAAAAGATTACCGGATTGTTGAAGAAGCACTGAAAACGGTACAGATGGATGCATTTGCGGATCGCACATTTTCTACGCTGTCAGGTGGAGAGCAGCAGAGGGTTATTCTGGCAAGAGCACTTGCACAGCAGACACCTGCACTGATCCTTGATGAGCCGACTAACCATCTGGATATCACACATCAGATCATGCTGATGGAACTGGTAAAGAAACTTAACGTAACTGTAATATCAGCTATCCATGACCTGAATATTGCGGCGGCATACTGCGATAAGATTTATGTATTGAAAGATGGTGTGCTGGAAGGATATGGAACTCCACAGGAAGTACTCACTTCGGAGCTGATCAAAAGGATTTACCAGGTAGATTCGGAAGTGGTAAATGACAGCCGCGGGAAGATGCATATTTTATTTTTATAATATGAGAATTGACAGGCCAGAGTCAGAAAAAATTTTGACTCTGGCCTGTTGTATATGGAGAAAAAAGATGAATAAGATAGGAATTTTAACAACCGTAGCAAGAATTCCCTCACCTATAGGTGATGGGATGAATTGCACATTCGAGCATGTCTGCTCAAATTCATAAAA